>CAYYGS010000041.1:0-13356 GCA_964471335.1 uncultured Jutongia sp. | reverse complement strand
GTCAGGAAAAATATGGGCACATAGAAATAAAAATAATATAATAGATTTTGAATTATAATTTGTAGATGTTATAGAGGGAACTTATTGCGAGGAAAGCTGGAATAAATAGAATATATAGTGATTAATATTGAAGGCATCAGCTTAAGACTGGTGCTTTTTTCTTGGGAGCAGCAATGCTCCTTTTTGTTGCCATTTTTAGGAGAATGTGAGATTCATGGCAAGCAGAATACAAGGTATTACTGTAGAAATTGGTGTTGAATAAAGATGGCAACATATGATGGAAAACTGGCATCATATGTTTAGGGTAATTGAAAGAAAAGCCGTATAGAGTATAATAAATATGGAAAGGCGGTGGCAGTTTGAAGATAGATATTTATGTTGATGAAAAAGCAACGGATTTGAAAATTTCCGTTACATGTAAACAATTAACATCTGATGTGGAAAAAATTATAGCAGCATTGCGAATGATGGATCACCAACTGACAGCAAGAAAAGATGATGAAATTTACTTGTTGGATATTGCACAGATTATCTATATAGAAAGTGTGGACAGAAAATGTTTCATCTATACGTCTGATGAAATGTACGAATCGGAATTTCGATTATACGAATTGGAGCAGCAGCTTGGGGAATATGGTTTCTTCCGGGTGAGCAAATCTTTTCTTATCCAGCTGCAAAACATTCAATCTTTGAAAGCCGATATTGACAGAAAAATCCGTGTCACAATGTCAAATGGAGAACAGATTATTGCATCAAGACAATATGCTAAAAAATTAAAAAAGAGATTAGGGGTGATTTAAGATGGAGGAAAAGAGAACAGTTTTTGATTATTTGGCACAGGTATTGATTGTGTTTGGATTTGCAATGCTGATACTGAATGTTTTTTGTCTTGTTTTTGGGAACTCTGCAAAGGAATTTTCAGCTATGTTCGAGCTTGGAAGTCAGGGAATTCCCACAAAAATCGCTTTTCAGTTTTTATGTGTAGCTGCTTTGATTGTAGGCGTGAGATTCATATTTTTTACGGATATTATCATAAAGAAAATGCCTATTTGGTTAAGGACAGTTTGTATGTTGGCAGCAGTTGTGGTAATCATTGCGGCTTTTGTGATAGCATTTCATTGGTTTCCTGCAGATATGTGGCAGCCGTGGGCGATGTTTTCTATCTGTTTCGGGATATCATTTCTCGGAAGTTATTTTGTTATGACAATAAAAGAAAAGACGGAAAACAGACGAATGGAAGATGCGTTGCAGAGATTAAAGGAGAAGGAGGGAAAGGCAAAATGAGGAATGCAATAATCGCAAAAAATATTTCTGTCGGATTTGCGACAAAGCAGGTTTTAAGCAACATTACTTTTGAAATACTGGAGGGAGAGATTTTTGGCCTGTTAGGCCCGTCTGGGGCAGGAAAAACCACTCTTATGAAGATTTTTACAGGACAACTTGGACAGGATGACGGATATGCCGAGCTTCTTGGAAAAGATACGAAGGAATTGAGTGCATCGGAACATGGACAGATTGGAATCATGATGGATAACTTCGGATTATATGACCGATTATCTGCATACGATAACTTATCATTTTATGCGGATATCTATCATGTTCCCCATAGCAGAATAGCGGATATTCTGAAAAACATCGATTTGTATGAAACTCGAAACACAGCGGTTTCAAAACTTTCAAAGGGTATGAAAAACAGGTTGTCTCTGGCGAGGGCATTAATGAATAGTCCGAAAATACTTTTTCTTGACGAGCCAACCTCCGGGCTTGACCCTGCCACAACAAGAGAAATACACGCCATTCTGGCAGAGCAAAAGAAAAAGAGTACGGCTATCTTTCTTACAACTCACAATATGTCTGAGGCAGAAAGCCTTTGTGACCACATAGCCTTACTAAGCGAAGGAAACATTATAGAATACGGCATTCCGACGGATATTTGCAGAAAGTACAACCACTTGAATAAGCTTCAGGTGACACTAAAGGGCGGGGAAGTGATTTCGATGGAAAATGGCAGTACCTCTGCGCAACAGATAAAAGAATATTTGGAGAAAGAATTAATTGAAACAATACACTCTACGGAGCCGACACTTGAAACCGTTTTTCTCGAACTGACAGGAAGGGGGCTGGATTAATATGAGTAATGTCATGGCAATCTTTAAAAAGCAGTTAAAGGATACATTGAAAAATAAAACTGTCTTAATTCAGTTTATTACGTTCCCTGTTCTTACTCTGATTATGAATAATGCAATCAGGATAGATGGGATGCCAAAGAATTTTTTGGTAAATTTATTTGCCACTATGTACATAGGGATGGCACCTTTGACAAGCATAGCTGCTGTCATAGCGGAGGAGAAAGAAAAAAATACGCTTCGTGTACTGTTGATGTCAAATGTAAAACCTTACGAGTACTTATTGGGAATCGGCAGCTATATATGGTTTGCCTGTATGCTTGGAGCAGCCATAATTTGTATTGCAGGCAGCTACGAATTTCAGGAAAGTCTCGTTTTTATGCTTGTTATGGCTATCGGCATTCTTTCCTCACTGCTAATAGGGGCAGCTATAGGGATCTGGAGCAAAACACAAATGATGGCTACTTCCGTAACTGTACCAGTTATGATGATTTTCTCATTCCTGCCTATGCTGTCAATGTTTAACTCTACTGTTGCCAAAATAGCAAAATTCATTTTTTCGGAGCAGGTTAGCATTATGCTTAACCAGATAAGCTCCCTGCAGCCTGGAATAGGTGATATTTGTATTATTGTGACAAATGTGTTTCTTTTTATAGCACTGTTTACCTTTGCATATAAAAAGTGCGGACTTGCGTGACTTCTGCCCTTGCACTTGTAATCATGAGGGAAACGATATAAAATGATGTAATGAATAAAATAAAGTTGACTTGCTTAAATTCAGTGTTTTCGAGGGTTGACGGTAAATTTTATGATAGTCTATAATAATTATTAAATATCCTCAAATGGAAAGATTAACAATTTTTATTGTTTCGTTATGTAAACGCCTTAGAATAGGAGAATCTCATGAAAAAACTGAAAAAATACAGAAAACTGATCCCGCTAATCCTTTATCCCTACGCCTATTTGCTCGTTATCCTCTTTTACATATCGATTGTCTATCCGATATCATCCTCTGGTTATAAGGAATTTGATAATGCTATGGATATGATTGTTCGTGTTATTGGTGTTATTTATAATATCTATGTTGTGGGTTTTTGTGTCTTTCATTCTATACTTATCGTTCGAAGGGAAGTTCCGGTACGGGATGCTGCCTGGATGAATCTGATCCTTAAGGTGGCACATATTCCTGCATATTGCTTCCATTTTATTATGATGTCATTCGGACTTTTGATGAGTGTGTGGGGGATTGGCTTTGTCATGATTGCGCTTATCGTGAATGTGCTTACAATTGCTATATCAGGCATTTGCGCGATTGGCTGTACTGTCCGTATGAAGAAGGAGGGACTGCTGAGTATGGGCAAAGCAGTCTGTTTACAGATCGGTTCTTTCATTATTGGTATAGATATCGTGGTGGCGATTGTGTATATCATAGTTAGCAGGAGGAAAGTGTATGTCTGATAGATTGGAAAATAGAATGGGTGGAGGATAATTATATTTACGTTCTCATTTATTAAAAGCTGACCACAGCGAAATTCTCGCTGTGGTCAGCTTTTATAACATTATTATGCCAGATTGAGATGTTTCTTGAGATTATGAATCGTAATTCCGCTGCAGATGATGCTTCCTACCGCCGGACATATTGTTCCAAAGGCAAAGAGATATGTTAGTACATCGATCGGTGTTTCTGTAATTCCCAGTTGTTCAAATTGATCAAGGGAAATGTTCGGTATGTTAAGCCAATAGCATAATGTAATACATCCAAGGGCGATGCTTTGATATGCTATCCATGACAGGATAAAAACAGCTGCGGAAAGTATTTCGTGATGTTCCAGACCACGATGTCCGATGCTGATACTCATATAAGCAGACGTGATCAGTAAAATAGCTTGCAATAGCAGGATCAGTGCACCCCATGTCATGACAAAGATGCCGTGGCCGTCATTAAAGGATGCCAGAAAGGCGTCACCAAAGGACACCCAGACATAGGTGATGCTTCCGTGTGCAATGGAAAATTCCAAATATATTGCGATCAGTGTGACCAGCAGTGTGAACAGCGATGTCAGCAGCTTGCTGAAAAATAACAGTTCCGGGGGAACCGGCAGAGTATTCATCAGATATCCTTCGTCCTGAAAAATATTTTTCTCAAAGCGAGAGATAACCGTCATGGCCCAGAGAGCCATGGCTCCAAAGGCGAATCCCATCGGCAGAGCCGATATAAATGGTATGACAAGCTCCAGTATGACATTCCCACTGCTATTGTGAAAAATAAGTGAGAAAATTTTTGCCATGACAGCGACAGCTGCCATCATCATATACATATTGATGAATGATTTTGCAATTGTTTTTGACTCATGTTTTATTAATTTTTTTAACATGCGAACACCTCCCGAAATATTGCGTCAATGGATTTTTCTTTTTCAGAGCGCAACTCATCTGCCTGCTGGTGCAAAAACACATCACCGTCTTTGATAAATACAACATCATCGAGTATTTTTTCTATGTCGGCAATCAGATGTGTTGTAATAATGATGCCTGCATCGTCGTTGTAATTGCCGAGAATCGTTTTTAAGATATAATCTCTGGCGGCCGGATCGACACCGCCAATTGGTTCATCCAACAGGTAAAGCTTTGCCTGGCGGCTCATTACCAGGATCAGCTGTACCTTTTCCCGGTTTCCCTTTGACAATGATTTCATGGTGCTCTGTTCTGATAAGTCAAGTTTCTGCAGCATATCCAACGCTGTATTTTTGTGAAAATCGCTGTAAAAATCATTAAAGAATTCTATAGCATCCTTTACCCGCATTTGCGGTGGTAAATATGTTCTTTCAGGCAGATAGGATACAATCGCTTTTGTTTCTGTTCCGACTGGTATTCCCTGTATCATTGCTTCGCCTGTATGATCCAGTAAAAGACCACAGAGGATTTTGATCAGAGTTGTTTTTCCGCTGCCGTTTGGGCCGAGAATTCCCACGATCTGGCCGTTATCAATATCAAGAGTAAGATCTTTGAGTGCTTCCTTTTTTCCGTAGCTTTTGTGTAGATGACGACATGAAATTAATGGTTCCATAGTTCCCTCATTTCTGCACTGCATTTTGTGCATCAGCGCTCGGTTTGTGCCGCAGTGCTGGCACAAACTCTTGTATATACAATGTTTTATGTGTCCAATGTATCATAATAATCCAAAAATAATGTCCGTATTTCCGGCAGCTCATAGCCCAGATTCTTCATATTCTCCACAAACTTCTCCAGATGTGACTGTGCCATATCTCGTTGCAGATCATTCATACGGTTGGAGTTATCGGAGACGAACCGTCCGGCAGTCCGTTTCGAGTACAGGATTCCTTCGCGTTCCAGTTCGGCCAGTGCTTTTTGCATGGTGTTTGGATTGACCTGTGCCTCCAGGGCAAGTTCTCGTACCGAAGGGATCTTCTCACCGGGTGGAAGAACGCCGGATGCGATCTGTGCCTTAAACTGGTTCATAATCTGAAGATAAATAGGAGCATCTTCACTAAACGACCAATTCATGAAATACCTCCTTTCTGTATTATTGTATTACTTGAATAATACAATAATACATGCAAATACATTTGTCAAGACTTTTTTTCATATAGGAAACTCTTTGCTTTACACTTTCCTGGAATTCCATTATACTGTTATTAATGGAGAAGGCATTCCTCTCGCGTCCTGTCTCTGGCGGCGAAGCCGGCATGTCTGGAAACGAGAGAGAGCAGTGTTGAAGCAGTTGTTACAGGTATAGGAGGTGATTGGTATGTGTGGACAGTCTATTATTTCGATCAGCAGGGAATATGGCAGCGGCGGTCATGAGATTGCAGCCCGCATTGCGAAGGAGTATGGCCTTACCTTATATGACAGGAATATTCTGGATAAGGTGTTTCACAAGAAGAATATGGATGTAAAATCCCTGCGGAGTCATGATGAAAAGCCGAGAAATGTATTGACGTCGAGGTCTGTTCGGGGCTTTAGTAATTCTATAGCGGAGAATGTGGCGCAGATGCAGTTTGATTTTATTAAAGAGAAGGCAGATGCAGGAGAATCTTTTGTTATTGTAGGAAGATGTTCCGAGGTGTTCCTGGCGGATTATGACAGTTTGATCTCTGTTTTTATTACAGGGGAGCTGGAGGCCAGAGTAAACAGGGTCATGAATATCTTTGGGATATCCGAAAAGGAAGCACTCAGTAAGATCAATCGTCATGATAAGTCGAGAAGGCAATATCACAATTCTTATTCATCCTTCCGCTGGGGTGATATGAGAAATTATGATGTATGTATCAATAGTACGCCTTTGGGGATCGACGGAACGGTCAAGGCAATCAAGACGGTAGTTGACCTGATTTTGGAGAGCAGGGAAAATCATCAATAGGAGAAACAGGAACTATTTCAACCAGACAGTGTCCAGATATTGTTTTATGTGATGCTGTCTGGTTTATTTGCGTGAATGGCATTTTCCCGATGCTGTTTGCGGTATTGAAACGGTGTGCAGCCGTATGTGCGGAAAAACATTTTGGAAAAATAGCTGAGATGATTATAACCACAGGAGCCGGCGATCTCTGTAATGCTGTAGGAGGTATCCCGCAGGAGATTGCTGCTTGTCTCCATGCGGTATGCGTTAAGATAGGCGATTGGAGACTGCCTTAAATATTTCTGGAAAATCTTACAACATTTGCTGCGGCTGATATTGCCGGCAGCTGCAATCTGATCCAACTCTATATTTTCAGAATAATGCTGATAAATATATGTAACCATCTTTTTTTGAAGAGGGATATCCGGGTCACCGTTGAAAGGGGCATGGAAAAGCGTAGAATCAGTAGCCCGATATAGCTCAGTCCAAAGGAAGTGCACCAGGCTGATAATATGATATTCAAAGGCGGCGCACCCCTGCTGGTGTAGTTTGCAGAGGGAGGTCAGGGCTTTGGCGGCTGACTGGCTCAGGGAGACCGTCCTGTCGAAATGCCAATATTCAATGGATGCGGCTTCTGTCAGGGGATAGACATACTTCTGATAGAGTGCAAGATTCGATTTCAGGATGTCGGGATGGAAGAGCAGGCAAATAAAGCGGCATTCCTTTTTCTCATTAGAATAGCCGAAATGCAGCTGGTGTGAATTGACGAGCAGGACATCACCGGCAGTCAGCAAAATATGTTTGTCATTTATGTCATAAAACATTTCTCCATCAATAATGTAAATAAGTTCCAGATCCTCGTGCCAGTGGCAGAGCGCTTTCATATCTGTGTAATCGGACAGGAGTCTCTCCTGAAGTGCGTAGGGGAGTTCCGTAGAATCATAATGTATAATTTCTGATGCATCCTGCATAATTTCGATATCTATCATAGTAGACCTCTTTCTTTTTATGGATTAGAGTGTCAAAAGGGGCTTTTGACACCCTAATCTTTTATGAAAATAAATACGTTCGTATTTATTTTATCATAAAAATACGAATGTTACAATTTTGGTGTCTAAAGTGATAGTTTTGTGTAGGACAAAATTTTATAATGATAATTACAAAATAAGAAGGCAAATCAAAAGAAAGGACGGTAATCTATGAGAGGTAAGATGTTTAAAAAACTATTTGTATTTTCTCTTGTTGCTGCGATGCTGGTATCAGCAGATGGTGTTTCACAGATTGCATCAGCGGCGGCAAAGGCGCCAAAGATCAGCGCCAAATCCGTTACGGTCAAGGTGGGCAAGACAAAAAAGGTAACAGTCAAGAATAAGCCTGCCGGTGCAAAGGTGACATGGAAGACAAGCAATAAGAAGATTGCCACCGTGAGCAATGGAAAGATCAAAGGGATTAAGGCCGGGAAGGCAAAGGTCACCTGTAAGGTTGCTTACAAGCAGGGCGGAAAAAAGAAGACAAAAAATTTTAAGATCAATGTTACGGTGAAGGCAAAGTCAACGGCAACACAGGCGCCGCAGGCAACGGCAACAGCAACTGCAACAGCAGTGGCAACACAGGCACCGGGAACACAGGCGCCAGCAACACAGGCACCGGATGTTCCGGCATCACAGGAGCCAGCTGTACCGGTACCGACTGCATCTGCAGATGTGCAAGTGTCCGGACCTACTCCGGCAGCAGGAGATACTTCCATTCTGACAGACGAGCATGATTCTGCCAATGGAATTAAGACGAGAGATAACGGGCAGATGAGAGAGGAACTCAGTACACTGGATTTGATTAATAAGTATATGGGACCGGGTTGGAACCTCGGAAACCAGATGGAGCAGTCAAATTGGCAGGGTAACTGGGAAACAGTAAACGATTGTGAGACGAGTGCAGGAAATCCGGCAGCTACACAGAAAACAGTTGATGGTCTCAAAAGCTATGGAATCAATCCGGTACGTGTGCCGGTAGCCTGGTCAAATTTCATTTCGACAGATGGAAAGTACACAATTAGTGAGGATTTATTTAACCGTGTAGAGGAAATTATCAATTACGCATTGAATGCAGAAATGTATGTCATCATTAATATCCACTGGGATGGCGCATGGTGGGGCAGATTTGGAGCAGAGGAGATTGATGCTGCTGAGACGCCGATCCGTGATGAAGCATGGAAGAAGTATGAGGCAATTTGGACACAGATTTCAGAGCGTTATAAAGAGTATTCTGATCATTTGATCTTTGAGGGAGCAAACGAGGAGCTCAGCGGTCGTTTGAACGATGACTATAATCATCCGGAGAAGGGTCAGACAAGTCAGACCGGTAAGCTGGATGAGGACGGAATCTACACTATGGTTAACGCAATTAATCAGAAGTTCGTTGATATTGTACGTGCTTCCGGCGGCAACAACAAGTATAGACATCTGTTGATTCCTGGTACAGGAAATGAGTCCTGTGTAATCGGCGGATATCCGAGCGATCATTACAAGACAGATGGTACTATGGATGAGCGTTACAAGATGCCGGATGATCCGGAAAACGCAGAGCACAAGAAGCTGAGCGTATCAGTACATTACTATGACCCGACAGATTATGGTATTTCTGCTACTTCTACAACATCCTGGGGATATCGTGATTCCTGGGGAACAGAAGAAGATTATAAGTATATGCAGGATCTGATGGGCAGATTAAGGAAATTTACGGATCAGGGTTACGGCGTAATCATCGGTGAGTGCGGTTGTGTTAAGGGTTATAAGGATAATGTCATTGACTACTTGAAAGAGCTTTATAAGAATGCTGCAGAAATTGGCTGCTGTGCCGTTCTCTGGGATGAGGGTCATTATTTCGAGAGAAAGAAGGGATATTTTGCATACGGCGATGTTGGAGAATTCTTTGCAGAGCTGACAGGCTCTACCCCGGATATTCCGGATAAGGTGAAGTTCTCTTACACAGGTATTCCTGTAATCCCGGTTGTAGATAATGCAAGCCCGAAGGTAGTATATACCTGGGAAGGTGAGTTTATGCGCCACACAGGAGATCCTGAGGCAGCAGGAATCGCGGCAGATCGTGGAGAGATTTTCCATCCGGTAAATCATGGAATCGGATACACGACAGCGATTACAGATGCTGACGGCAATAATACAGAAGAATTACAGGTAGAAATTAATGACGAGTATTGGAACATTCATTTTACAACGGACTGGAGCAAATTCAAGGAGCCGTGTATCCGTGTCTATCCAATGGAGAATGAAGCAAGTCAGGGAGCTGATCTGCAGTTGGGTTACATGGAGAAAGAGGATAGTGCAGTAAGATTTGATGTAGACTATGATCAGGGAACAGGATCCTTCTGGCGCGATAAGTATATCAAGCTTGATACAGAGAACCTGGCTGATTATCCTTGGATCTGGGTTACAACAAATACATTCACTGGCGCATCCTATGTTAAGATCGAGGTTTGCGACGGTGCATACAACGCAGATGGGACAGAATTCACAAAATAATATAGAGGGGATGAAATCAGAGCATCCCACATGGGTAAATACCCAGCCTTCTTAATGGAAACGGCGTACCGATTTTGGTACGCCGTTTTGCTTGTCTATTTGAGCCGCTAAACGCGGCAAGGGATTAATATGGAAAATTTGCCGCCCCGCTGACAGGTGTTTCTGTGGTGTTTAGAGCGATGTTGCTGTCAGTCAGCACATGTCCGTAAAAGTCAGTGACACGAAATCCGAAGGGCCCCGCTCCCATGCCGGAGGAAGCTCTGAAATAATTGTGAAGCTGGCGGGGCAATTCAAGATATTGCCCTGTGGCAGGATCCAGATATTCCAGCTTGGCGATGGGATATCTGGCGTTTCGAACCTGTACCTCGGCCCAATACTGTGAACTTCCTGATTTAAATACATAGCTGATAGGTTCCAGAGTGGGCAGTGGGATGATTTTCCAGGTGATCTTCATCCGTCCGGTTTCCAGAGGTTCGATCGCAGCAAATGTATTGTGGGTCATATCGACGTCGCCTTTTTTTCCGCTTGGAAGGCGGTCTGTTACGACAGCATTCACCTTGTCTCCATCCTTGTCCGTGATTTCAATATAGGCACCGGCAAGGCCGTTTTTGTAATCGGCGTCGTTCATGGCAACCGTATAATAGAAATCTTCCATGTAATCTAAGTTTGCGGCGCCAATGGATGCCTTATTGTAATAGGTGCCCTCGCCGGAATGAACATTGTTCAGAGAGTATTCTCCGGCGTCTACCGCCAGTGTCTCAGAAGAAGGGGAGGCAGATGCTGTTGCATTAGGGGGTGGAGTGGGACTGACAGAGGGGGATGCTGTCGGCGTTTGTGTGGGAGCCGGCGAAGAGGAATGGGAGGGCGACGATGCCTTTACTGTGATTTTGCAGTGGAGGCTTTGGGATGCTGTCCTGGCAGTAATGACTGCTTTTCCTGTTTTCTTTGCCGTTATCATTCCTTTGGAATTAACAGAGACCACTTTCTTTTTATTGCTGACCCAGGTTATTTTTTTCTTTGTTCCCTTTACCTTTAACTGATATGTTTTGCCCACAGAGAGGGTTAATTTTGTCTTGTTAAGCTTTATGTTTGCAGCAGAGGACTCTCCGGTGACGGCGGCCGCAGACAGCAGCGCTGCCATTACCAGAGAAAGACCCCGCGTTATCTTTTGTTTCATGATGGCACCTCGTTTCTTTTTTTTCTTTAGTATATTCCAATTTCACCGGTAATGCAATCCGGCTGTGCTATACCTGTTCAATCGCCGCTACAGGGCAGCTTTCCATCGCGGACTGTGCGTCAGCCTCCACAGCGGTATCGACATCCTGTTCGATGGCATGTGCCACACCATCATCTGTCATTTCAAATACATTAGGGCATGTGCTTGCACACAGCCCACATCCGATGCAGTTCTCATTTACTACAAATTTCATATTTTTCTTCCTTTCTTTTAAATAAGGCGGTTTTACCATCGCCAACAGTGCAGCTCTGTGCCTATAGATAACAATACAGGTCTTTGCGGAGCTCCTCCTCAATGGAAATCAGACGGCGGCAGACGTTCTGTGCAGCTTTATCTGCTGCCGCATAATGATTCAAATAGTGATAAAGAGATTTAATGCCCATATTGCAGCCGTCTGTGATCAGATCTGCGATGGTATGGTCGCTCTCATCCACGCCCAGCTTCATATTTGTTTTCAGCCAGGACATGCTCTTGGCCATGGGATTCGGGTCCTTTTCTTCGCTATGCATTCCGCTTAAGAGATGCAGAATGTCGTTTCTGAGCTTTTCATGATGTCCTTTGCTCTCGGTCAGGAGTTCCTTTAACTTGGAATCCTTGATTTTTTCAAGTACCTCATCGATTGACGAAACTGCCATTTTGGTGCCTGCATCACATTCCTTCAACAGGCAGGTGCTGTCATTTTCATTCATGGTTGTACTCATGCTGCGAGCCTCCTTTCCAGCAATCCTATGGATTGCTTGCAGCTTAATGTACAAGGAACGGAAAGTTCCAACATTTGCGCATGCCTTTCGTTGTATTGCGAAATAAAAATTCCAATCAGATCAGGGCATGCGCACAAGTTTATTTATTATGCCGGATGGCGTTGACAATATAAAGCATTCCCCAAAAATTAGAAAATATACAAAAAAAAGGAAAATTTTTTCTACTAAGGTAGTAAAAATTTTCCTTTATACGTTATCTTTTATCTTTCGCATTGATATCCTGATGGAATTGTTTTATGCCATTTACCAAAAGAGGATGTACCATTCGAGCGTTTGCTGATGATGGCATTATCAATCAGGAGTCCTTTATTCGTAGCATGAATGCGCCAGTGGCAACCACCGCCCTGATATTCGCGGATGATGGGACGGCCCTTCTTATTAACATAGCGGTCCTTGCGTTTGCGCAGTTCGGAAGGCTTGTACACACCCAACTCAACAAGGCGTTTCATGACGTCCTTTTTTGTCTCGTATTTTCCAAAATACAGGGCAACATGGCCGCCGCGGGAGCCATACGTCAGAACATCGCCCATTTCCAGATTCTTCCGCTTAGTTCCTTTGTTTTTACGACGAATGGATGTCGTTGTTGTTTTATTGTCCCAGGAATAAGAATCAGTCTCTTCATCATAAACACTTTTGGTATATGTGAACCGAATTCGGAAGGATGTCCAGTCATAGGATGTCGGTGTGGATATTTTCTTTTTCTTCTTCTTTTTGTTTTTTTGTCCATTTGTAATATGTACATTTTTAAATGCAGCATCCGATGCATCAAGTGTTGCGGATAGATTTTCTAATGCTGATTCTACATATGTATTACAAATGTAACGATTGCCGCCTACGCCATACCGTCTACCCAGAAACCCCTTTGTAATGGCTTTTTGGTATTCATCCTGAGATACTTCTTGTTGAAAGACTCTGGCAGAAGCGTCTACTGGAGTAGAAAAAAGCTGCCCTGTCAATATTCCGCCAGAAAGTAAAAAAGTCAATAAAATATGGTACTTTTTATTTTTCATAATCATCTCCGTGCGTAACAAATAATTAATAAATGGTCAAAATCTAGTTCAAAATTATACAATGGATTAAGAAAAAAAGCAAGAAAAAATTAATAATATCGTAAGAAAATTTGGTAAGATAATCCCTCCTTATCCGTTGATTTTCAAAATTCTATCCGTTCTGCCGCCTGCATTTTTGCCAGTGTACCGTTTTCGAGGCGCGTGAAAAGGCGGTGTTGGTTCTGATTTCGCGCCCTACGCCTTTGTGAATGTCTAAATGCCTTGCGGCTTTGATGGTACGATAAATGCCCGCTCCGCCAACTCACGGCAATGCTGCCATCTTCCAG
>CAYYGS010000040.1:0-13508 GCA_964471335.1 uncultured Jutongia sp. | reverse complement strand
TATTGCTGCAATCGTCATGGGCATAAGTCAAATTCAATTTATCCTGCAAAGTCCGGCATCGTGACAGATCCACATACTCCGGCTGCGCGGAAAAGGTAATAAACTTATTGTGGTATTCCCCCCGCATCCGCTCTGCAAAATAGATCCCCAAAGCATTTGACACATGAATCGCCATCAAATTTCCTTTGTCTACCGTACAACACATACTGCCGGAACCATCTACAATACAAAGTACATCATCGGCTCCCTGCACCTGGTCATCTAAATGCTTCCACAATTCCTCTAATGTTCTGTCATAGTTCCCTACTCGCGGTGTCCATCTGCTGCATTCACTATACTTCTGAACAATTTCATGCGGCATCAATACTCCGGCATGAATATTTTTCCCGCCCTTCTCGAGAATCTCCAGAAATTCCCTGCGCCTGATTTCATCATTTCGTAAAAATGCATTACGATAGCACAGATTCGCTCTGGACGGAACATTTTCATAAGAAATCTCCTGCCAGTTTCCCTCACTCATAGATACTTCCAATACCTTGGAATACTTTCTTAATGCAGAAAGCATCTGGCGATACTGTTTTGCCGTAATTCCCAGAGCATCCCGAATCTTAGCGGCAATTTGGCGGCTTTCCTCAGATGAGGCATTCACACTCGGCATCCACTTGGCACACAAGGAAATCGGCTCCCCCGCCTGCATCTTCTGCATATCTCGGGTAAGCTGCTCTTTAAAATATCTGATTACATCCGGCTCTACCGCCGTATCAAGCAGACATAACAAATCATCAAATCTTCCATAGTCTGCGACAAGCGGGATTAAACGTCTCACCATATTCTCCCTGATTTCAAGCAACGATTTCAGGATAACGCGAAAAGAACGTCTCTCTCCCAAACCTCCCCGAATATCCCGAAGGAAAAATAACCACTTCATGGCCAATTCCGGATTTTCATAATATGCTTTCATAAAACGCTTACAGATTTCCCCTTCATTCATATTCCTCAAAGAAGCCACTGCAAAATTTAAATCCAACAGCTCCTTACCTGTCGTTGCATAGCCCAATGCTCCATTTTCCGTAACGGCCTTTCGCTCCGTCAGTATACTATGTAATTGCTCCATAAAACCCATGATTTTCTCTCCTTTCTGCTTTATATATAGCGGAAGGGATGGGGATCGAACCCATATCTGTGCCCTGGATTGAATAAGATAAATTGCTGTTAGTGATTTTTACAAACCACATTTTTTCTTCACCATTCTAACCAATTGAACTACCCTTCCCATAATAGAATCCTGCCGGGATGGGAGTCGAACCCATGACACCATTTAATTATGTATTGCTGCAAGAGCCTTTTCCAAGACTCCGTTTTTTGTGCTCTACCTATGTCGCTTTCAGCGACACATACTGAGCTACCACAGCAGGATTCCGACATCGGGCATTCCCTCTGTCTGAAACCATATTAAAACAATTGGAAAAATTTATCATTTCAAAAAAGTTGCGAACTGTCTTTTCACAAAAAAGAATTTCGCAAGGCTTTTTGATAAAGTAGTGGGTGGTAATAAAAAATCCCCTGTTTTCGTCTGATAAGACAAAAACAGGGGAAAACATTTCATAAAATATGCATTTTGGTATAGAATGTTAGCTTAATACAAATTTACTCCCAGATTTTCCAGGCGCGACAATACCGTCGAGATCGGCAGTCCTACCACATTAAAGAAGTCTCCCGCCACATCTCTGATATATGCAGCCCCTCTTCCCTGTATGCCATAGCCGCCAGCCTTATCCATCGGCTCTCCTGACTGTACATAAGAGGAGATCTGCTCTGCAGTCATCGGCATCATATCAACGATTGTGCGGACATGGAAGGTATCAATCAGTCCCTCCCCGCCCGTCACGGAAATCAGCGTCACTCCCGTATAAACCTCATGGCGGCCTCCCTGAAGCGCACCGAGCATCTGGCAGGCCTCTTCCTCAGATGACGGCTTACCATATACATTTCCATCCTTCACAACAATGGTATCCGCACCAATAATCACAAAATCTCCCTCAATTTGCTCTGCGACGTTCTCCGCCTTAGCAGACGATAATGCTTCCACCAGTTCTCCCGGCTCCCCTGTCTGTAAATTTTCTTCAATCTCACTGGGCATTACCTCACATTGTACCCCCACCTGTGCCAGCAGTTGCTGCCTTCTCTGAGACGCGGAAGCTAAAATAATCCTTGCCATAATGTACATCCTTTCCTTTCGTATGTTTCGTTGATGGTACAACAAAGTAAATTTCATTTGCACCAATTTCTATTGTCTATCTGTAACTTGTTTACCAGGCTATTTAAATTGACTGCGCATAAGGGACGGTTCCTTTTCCAGATGCGCATAATCATTAAATCGCTCCAGATAAAATCCATGCTTCTCTTCATCAAAATATAATTCTGTAATACTGCAATTTTCCAGTGAACGGGCAAACATCAGTCTCTTGGCAAAATCACCACCAAAAAGTGCCGCCAACAGGATGCGTATCACACCGCCATGAGTAACTACCGCAATATTCGACCTTCCACTGTGAATCCATTCCTCTACAACCGGGATCAGCCGCATCAAAACACTCACTCCCGATTCCCCTTCCGGATACCAGATTTCTTCCGTAGGAACGAAATAGTCACCGACATACTCATTTACTTCATCTAGGGCATCCCCTCTATGTATATGACCTTCCTGAAATCTGGCAAGCTGTTCCTCATAATATTCGCGATAAAGCTCCTTCACCTTTGGATCTGACTGTCCCGTCAGTGCTCCAAAATCAACCTCTGCCAGGCCAGGACGTGTCTGCAAGTTTCCCATCAGGTTCTCTCTGTCTGCGAAAGCGATCCCGGCCGTCTCCACGGCACGAATCAGATTGCTCGCATACAGTCCATCCAAAGGATACTGTTTCATCCGTTCCCCCAACAACTGCGCCTGTCTTTTGCCCTCCGGCGCCAAGGGAACATTTACATTGCAGTCAGAACTGTTCTGTCTGCCATGACGAATCAAATATATTTTCATTTCAGTCCTATGCCGTCCTTTCAACGGCTGCTTTACCATTCTCTGCACGCTGGCTACACCAGCTGAAAAGGCTTATGAGTGAATCTTCTTTTTATTCGGCAGCTCTTTCATCAATTCATCATAGGATGCCTCCTGCAATGTCAGAATCTCTTCCTGAAAAAGAGCATCATCGTACAGGCTGCCCTTTTCTTTCTGCCCATCCTGCAGGGTATGATAAATCTCCAGTCTCTTCTCATAATCATTGCCGGCAGCATCTCTGTCAACAGAAGCCGATAAGGCATAACCATCCAGCCAGTTCATGATGACATCGTCCCATCCGTCAAATTTTTTCTGAAGCATTTTTGCGGCGGGCTCCAGAACTGCCTGTGCCTCACTCACATTAAGATAACCGGCAATATAACCCCATTGCGCCAAATGAGACACCCTGCACAGATCCCATGCAAGCAAACCGCGTCCCTTCCACGTCTCCCAGTTGTACCGGACCTCTTCATAATGAAGCAAAAGCGGGCCGGATAACTGTTTCATAGCCTTTTCCAGCTGTTTCGGAGAAAGGGCTTTCATTTCCCTTGCTTCCTTGCGGTAATCTGCACGGCTGCCAGTCTTTGTCAGCCACTGGATCTCCTGCAGAAGCTGCTTTCTGTTTTTAATGCTCCAGCTCTGATCCAAAATATTTTTGGCCGCCTCTTCATTTGCCTCTGTTGTCTCATAGCCGCCAAAGTAGTAAGGACTTCCGTCATTCATGGAAATCAAAACTGATCCCATCGCCCGTCCCCATGCTCCCAGATTAGAATCAGGATCTTCATTCTGCCCCCGCAGTGTTGTCTCCACAGGCGGCTCTGCCGACGATGCAGCCTGATCCCCTCTGCTTCGGGTGCATCCTGTGAGCATTCCACCAGATAACACACTGACAAACATCCATAACAGCAGAGTACAAATAACAATTCTCCTCTTCATGTTTCTCAGTATATGAAAATACATACCTGGCTTCTTCCTCATAAAAATCCTCATTTCTGCGGCTTAAATCTTATTATCCCTGCTATCCTTGATTATATAACGAATATCATGTTTTTGGCAATAACTAAAGCCATACTTTTTTAATATTTTGAAACAATTTTGTCATTTTCGTCATTTTTCGTTCATATCTATGACGAACTGCAGCTCGCTTCCCTCTTCCGGAGCTTCCCCCCAATCTTTCTTCGAACCATCTGCCAACGCCTCATATACATGCGGCTTTTCCCCTGCTGATCCCAACACAATCCCAAAATATCGAATCTCCCGTTTCACCGGATTCCAGGAAAGTAAGACTGCCGAACAAATTCCGGCCGCCAGTTTCTGTGCCGGCATCAGGATACGAATCACCGTCAGATCATCCCGGACATTCAAGACCATCGCATCAAAATCGTCCTCTGCATAGGGACTTGCTACCTGTTCCGGATACAGATCCTCATAGAAAGAAAGCATACATTCTCCCGCATTCTCCCGCATTTTCTTCACCATATCTTCCGGATTTTCAAAAAAAGCCTCCGGCAGAGCCGATACCTCCACCTGTTGGCGAAGCACAAAATGAAGCTGCTCCTCTGTCAGTGTAACCTCTTTTTGCTCCTCCTTTGACTCCTTCTTCTTATTCAGGGTAATATTCTGTTCAAATGCATTTAAAACAATTCCGCACAGTTGATCCTGTCTTGACACCATATTCATACATTGCGGGAATTCCAGCTTCAGAATCAACGGCGCCATATTCCTTTCCTTTGCCTTCTCCTGCGTCGAAAATACAGGCAGAAAATTTTCTCCATTGGAATTTTCCAACATAGCCGGCCTCGGTGACACACCCTCCGGAATCTTCTGCTCCCCTGTCTCCGACGCGATCTGCCGGATCAGCTCCGGCGGCGTATCTGCCGGCAATACAGCCGGCACATAAACAAAGCACTTATTCAGCACCTCCATCAATTCCTCGAGCCTCTCCTTTGTATTTTCCGCTTTCAACAGGTTCATTGCCTGCTCCATCTTCGCATTCTCTTTTGACATGATTCCCTCCATCTCTCATGGTACAACGAATATCAGGTAATTGGCAGTTTCGCCTGCTTATTTTCGTTATACCAGTACACTTACGTATTTTAATATAAACCGGCAAAAAAACCGGCACATACAACTGTAATGAGACCAGAAACTGCGATCGCCAGACCGCTCATCGCGCCCTCTACCTCTCCCATCTCCATCGCACCTGTCGTCCCGATCGCATGGGCGGCAGTTCCAACCGCAATTCCCTTTGCCACCGGATGACAGATCCGCGCCATCCGGCAGACAGGCACCGCAAGGATATTCCCCAGTATGCCCGTTGTAATAATCACAGCGACTGTAATGGCAGTCACACCTCCCAGCTCCTCCGAAAGTCCCATGCCAATCGCTGTTGTAATAGACTTTGGCAGGAGCGTCACATATCCCTCATGGCTCAGCCCCAAAAATACGGCCAGTCCCAGCACACTCCCCATACTGGAGAGCACCCCGCCAAGCACCCCACACAAAATCGCGGCAGCATGCTTCTTTAAACGCGGCAGCTGCCGGTAGAGCGGAACTGCCAGACATATCGTCGCCGGTGTCAGCAGATATCCTGCAAACTCAGCGCTCTTCTTATATTCGCTGTACGGAATCCGACACACTTGCAGAAAAAACACCACTGATATGATCGCAATCAACAGGGGATTGCAGACTGCCAAAGGCCATTTTTTCCTGATCCAGGAGCCAATCTCATAGGCAAAGAGACTGACAAACAATCCAAAAAATAATGAATGACTTATTAATTCCATCGATTTCTCCGGCTTCAAAATCCCGGGACTACAGAATCATGATCCTGCTTTTCCACGATGCAGACACCACTGTGTAATACGCCCCGTCACAATCATAACCAACACTGTTGTTAACACAGTAATCAACACCACCGGCAATAATACCGGCCTCAGGACATCCCAGCTGTCAATAATCCCCACTGCCGCCGGAATAAACATAACCGGCATAATCTGTAATAGAAAATCAGCCGTCTCCTCCACCTGTCCCAATTTCAGGACACCTGTTGTAAGCAGCATAAACAGGATAACAAGTCCATAAATACTAGCCGGAACAGGAATCGGCAACAGATGATGCAGCCCCTCTCCCAAAAAGGATATCCCCAGGATTATCAGAAATTGTTTGATATATCTCATTGCTTCATCTGAAACAGTTCACTCATCCGATCCTTGTCTGTATCGCTGTAATAGCCATACTGCAGGATCTCATAGTCCTCAAGCAGCTTTGATATGATATCTGTTTCTCCCTTTCCATAATTATTCCACACACCGTCCCAGTTCATATAGCCATTGACATTCATGACAGGAATCTCCCTGGATACCTGCTCCAGAAATTGATTGTAGAGCGGCAGTTCAATCCCCGCCTGCTTCAACATCAGATTTTCCAGATAATTGTTACTCAGGTCTACATCCTCGCCTTCCTCAATGTCGTAATTAGCCCAAAGAACAAACGGCGCGGCGTAACGCTTCTGAATGTCCTCCAGCTCCCAGTCGCTCTGCGGCTTTCCCAGAAGCTCCTCATAGAAATCCGACTCAATTGAGGGGAAATGATCTCCAAACATACAGATTAAAGTCGGTTCCTCCTCCTTACGGAAATAATCCACTAAATATTTAAACGCCTGATCAGAAACATAGGTTGCTGACAGATATTCCTTCGCCTCGTCATAATAGGAATCCTCTACATATACAGGATTTTTCCAATTCGTGTTGGTCAGGTATCCGCCATGGTTCTGAATCGTCATATCAAAGACAAACATCGGCTGATCGCCCTTCTTCTCATAGAGTTCAATCACCTTCTTATAACTTTCTTTGTCGCTGATATAGCGGACATATTCCGGCTTTTTAAAATCCTCAATCGTAACAAAACGATCAAATTTCATACTTTTGTATGTGGCTACCCGGTTCCAGTTTGCCCCGCTGCTGGGGTGAACCGCATTGCATACATAGCCTAGTTCTTTTAGATAGGATGGCATAGAAAATGTGGATTTATGCATAAATTGCTGATAAACATTACTTCCGCTGGGGAAGTATGCCATCGTATTTCCCGTCATTGCCTCAAATTCTGAATTACTTGTCCCCGCGCCAAAAACAGAGACATAATCCCTTCCCTTAATTGTATTCTCCTTCATGCTGTGGATAAACGGCAGCGGATCCTGATTATAATTCATGTCACCAACTAAATCAAAGTCTGCCAGGCTCTCATTCATAATCAAAATAATATTTGGCTTTTTTCCCTGTAGCGTTGTATTTAAACCAAAATTGCTGTTGCCCCGTACCTTGCTTCCCTCCTGTGCCATAATGGCAGAAGGACTGGAGGGAGACGTCCCCACTGCCAGCTCTTGTCCCTTGACATCCTCCAGAATCTCCGCCACCCTGTCACGGGAATATCCGGATGGTGTAGACACCTTCAGATAATGGAAATTAATAAAATAATTCATATAAAATCCATTGGCACGGCAGGAAGATACCTTATTCCACACGTTATCCTTAATGCCGCATATCTCAAGCAGGTTCGTCTGATACAGGCAGAGCAAAATACCTGCGCCCGCAGCAAGCTGTACAATCGAGCGAAGCAGCCTCTTCACCATATCGCTTCGGCTGATCTGCTGCGGCTGTTCCTTATCACGACGGCACAGCTGTTTCAGGAAAGATGATCTCTTAACGCTCCTTCCAGGTCCACTGACACGCATGATGACAATACACCAGATGACAAAGGCAGGGATCATGACAAACTGCGCCGGTGTCAGGGAAAAGGTATAGGTAGAAGCCACCTCCATCCCTGTTGCCATTCCCAGAATATCTGAGGGCAGGAACGGCGTTCCACGTACATTCATCAAAAACAGGTTTACAAGCCCCACCGGGAATAAGATGCAGTCCATAATCAGCATAGCAGCACCGGAATTACTGATTAACGCTGTAATAACCAATTGCAGACCGCCCAGCAGTATCCATGTAAAGATCCAGACATTCAAATAAATTGTACCGAATGTACCGTTCATCGTTTCCATCAAAATAGCAAGGACAAGAGGATTCGCCACAGCGACAATAACCCTCATCACAGCAGCCACCCTGGTATCCGTAAGACACCATTTAATCAGATTCCGCACAGAATGCCGTGATGTTGTCTTAAATTTCTTCTGTTTTTTATTTTTCCTAATCCTTCTCTTTACCTTGATTTTCCCTTTTTGATGATCGGAAGCCTTAGCCCCCTTTGATTCCAGAGCTCTTCTCTGCTCCATCTTCTCCTGCTCGTATTTTTCTTCTCTGGCCGCCTTTTTCTTCTCCTTCTGCCGCTTCTTATGATAGACAGCAGAATACTCGGTCATACGCTCAAAAACAAGCACAAAAAGGAACAAAATCTCCAGACAAAATAAAATCAGCGGATAAAGCTGACGATAGCTGTAAGAATAAGAAATATTAATTGATTTTGCACGTGTCTGCATTTTCAGTGTAGACATATACGTATTAGGATTTGTTCGATTCGTCGTATTAACGGTGGGGATCGTATCATATGTCACCGTATCAGAACTGCACGTCATACGGATACAACAGCTCACGCCCCGCGGTATCGATACCGGATGTTCCATAGATACTGTATAGTCTGCATTGGCCTTAATATTTTCCACCGGAATATCCGTCTCATAAACTACATCATTATTGCCATCCAGCATCTGAATATGGAGGATATTTCCCACATCCTTTTTCTGAAAAGAACCAAAGCTGATCGAAAAAGAATCCAGAAGTACCTTGCGGTCAAAACAAAATTTCTGACGGATGACCTCTGTGTCGTCCAGAATACCGATCACGCTGCTGTTATTATTACCGGCCTCCGTCGTAATATGCTGCAGAGAAACCAGGGAGCCGGTCAGAAAAAACTGTACACTAAAAAAAGCCAGCATCAATATGCCAAAAAACAAACATCTCCATTTAGTGATCTTAAAATATTTCTGAAACATGCTACTCTCCGTGTCGATTCCGCGTCTCTGTCAGGACCCAAAGGGCATCCTTTGTGCCTCGTATTTTTCTTCTGTTTTATGATACATTTTCCGTTCGTAACTTGTCAACGGGTAATATGTGATTTTTTCCTGAATTCTATGTATCCCGTACATTCTATTTCTCAGCAGGTGTCTCCTCCAAAATAATCACCTAGAAGCACTTCGATCCGATGATACCATGTATGTGCCTCCCTCGCCTTCTGCTTACCATGCTCTGCCATTTCCTGCAGCTGATCCGGAGCCTCCAGCAGTCTCCGTATAACGGGAACGATTTCCTCCGGGTGATTTTTATCAAAAAATAATCCGTCCCTTTCGGAGATAAAATGCTCCTGCTGATACCTGCAGGTGTCAGATAAAATCACGCTCCCATTCATCATTGCATTGGGTATCCTGTCATGCATCCCGTCCAGAAAAAGCGGCTGGACATTTAAGGTCAGCCTGCTCTCCGACAGCATCCGGAGCTGATCAGGATACCGGCTGGGCGGATGAATCCTGAGATTCTCCTTTCCCGGACCATCATACAGCTCCCATCGAAAGCCCGTAACATCTATAACAAGGCCCGCCTCCAAAAGATTCCCCAGAATAAAGTCACGATACCATTGCCTGATATACCGGTCAATATGTCTGGCCCGGTGCATTTTCAATGAAAAAAACTCTTCGTCAGAGCCTGATTTTTCAAAGAAAAGTTCATCGACAGGACGCAGGCTTCCCTTCCTGTATTCCTTTAAAATCTCATCTGCAATAATAACATAATCAGGATCCTCAATCTCCATCCTCTCCCGATAATAGGCAAGCGGCGTATATGTCGCCGGAAATAAAATATCATAAATACGCTCCGGCACTGGTGCAAATGCATCCATCCCCTCTCCCTCCGGCCGCATCAAAAGACCAGAAAAATCCTCTGCTGCAATTCCACCGAACGGCATATAAAGCACAGCCTCCAGCTGTGGATAATTCTGTTCCAGATATTCTTTATGACAGCGGTCAAGGCAAATCACGCAATGCCTTCTGACAGGAGCCTGCAGTGACAGATGTACATGCATGGGATGATCTACAATCAGATGAAAAAAGGGTGCGTCAAATCGGTTTAAATAAAGTACACCCTCATCCGAGCGCAAAAAGGGAAGCAGAGAATTCACATCAAAAACAGCGTCAAAGGAATGGATACTTAACTCCTCCAGCTCCTCCTGCTGGCTTTCGATATCCTCTGCCAAAGAAAATACCACCACTTCATGTCCCAGCCGAACAAGCGCCCTGCGCACCATCTCCATAAAACACCAGGAAGAATCGTAGCTCAGCCGTTTCGATTGAAATACCAATGCCTTCATTTTTCACCCTTAATCCTTGTCGCGAAACCGCCTGTTTGCCAACTGATGCAGATTATGCTTCCGGGCAGAAATACCGGCATCCTCCTCCGTCTTCTTCATGCCTAGATACAAGCGCACAGCATAATAAAGAACCAGCCCCGCAATCACAAAGATTAAAAGTTCGGCAGTCAGGGCGGGAAGCACCTTCCGCTGATACAGCGCAGATGGAATACAGGCGGCAGCATGAACCAGAACCGATATCACAAGAAACTGCTTTCTTCCATTTTTGACAGCCTCGTAAACGAGGATCGACAGCGCTACCTGAAGCATCATAAAGGAAATACGCTCCCATCCGGCAAACCAGCAATCGTAGCTGTGTATATTCTTTACCGTGTCAATCAGCCTGTCAAAGGAAGCCAGCGCCTGTTCATTCCCCTGGTAGGATTCTCTCAGTTTGTCTGTGGCCCCGTCATTAATCAACTGGCCATACATATAATACTGAATATTTGTCAGTCCCAGAAGCAGGACGCATTCTATCCCGCCATGTCCCAGTCCATAGCTGACAGCCGTCTGCTTCTCCTGATATTTTCCGGCCAGAACATGAAATGCAACATAGCGTCCCAGTTCCTCAAAAATCCCTGCGGCCAATCCGGTATACAGAGCAAAGAGAACCGCCTGATTCTTCAAAAGCCGTGATGCAGGATTGTCCATCATCAGAAAAATTGTATTCGGAATCGTCTCCAACAATCTCACAAAAACCAGATAAAAAAGAATGCCTGCAAAAAATGGAACAAGGCTTTTCTTATTCCGTATTTTCCATACAGCAATTGCGACAACAGGCGCCGTCACCGACATGATTGCCGTCTGAAATATGTAGCTTAATGTATATTCATCAATCATAATAATCTCCATTCCTGCCACACCCCCGCAAACTTTGGGCCGCAGGCACAAATTTGCCGTGTGAAAAATTTATTTTTCACACTAGTCCCTCTCATTCTGCCGCAATAACGGCATATAAAATATAACATATCATATCTTTTATTGCAAAGCATTTCAAAATAGTTTATAGTTTTATAAGATTTATCACTACAATTTAAGCCGCATAAACGCGGCACGGAGAATTAGCGCGAAAAGCGTGCGCAGAAATGAGGATTACAATGAAAAAAGCAGCAGATTTAAAGAGAAGTATACAAAGTATTGACCACAGAGGGTATCCCGCTTATAAGGATCTGAGGGGAAGCTATGATTTCGGCGATTATATCCTGTCGATTGATCATGTTCAGGGTGACCCCTTCGCCTCCCCCTCCCATCTTTCTGTCACGGTAGACAGCCAAAAAGCCGCCTTTCCAAAGGAATACTATGAACAGCCGGTACCGAGGATCACATTGCAGGATCATCTCACGAGACTGTTTGGCAAAGCTCTGGCACCTGTCAGCTTTAAGGCAAAGGGCTCCGGAAAGAGCGGACTTTTATCGGTATCTCACTGCGGCCAGCAGATCTTTGAGCGGACTGCCTGCGAAGTACAGCGCAATGGCACCGTCATTCTCCGGTTTGAAGCGGGCTTTCCCGCCAACGGCCGTTCTGTCAATGGCGGAGAACTGATCAAGATGCTCTTTACCTTTGTGCCGGAAGCCGTCTCCTCCAGCCTGTTCTATGGCAAGATCCCGCACCAGCCGCTGGAAAAGGCAATCAAACTCTGCGAGGATCAGCAATTTATCCGACAGCAGCTGGAACAGTCCGGACTGATTGCTTTTATCGCTAACGGTTCTATCCTCCCGCGTGAAAGCGGCATCTCCGACCGTCCAATGCGTGGCGCTGTCGCCTTCCAGAGCCCAAAGAGCATGGAAGTCACCATGTCCCTGCCCCACCGGGGCGATGTCACGGGCATGGGCATACGCAAAGGAATCACGCTCTTTGTCGGCGGCGGTTATCACGGAAAATCAACACTTTTACAGGCCCTGGAGATGGGCGTCTATAATCATATCCCCGGCGACGGAAGAGAGCTTGTCATCACAGACAGTTCTGCCTGGAAGCTGCGCGCTGAAGATGGACGCAGTATTTCCCAGACTGATATTTCACCCTTTATCAACCATCTTCCCAATAAGAAGGATACGGTCCGTTTCTCAACAGAGGATGCCAGCGGAAGCACGTCTCAGGCCGCCAATCTGATGGAGGCAATCGAATGTGGCAGCCGCCTCTTTCTCATTGACGAGGATACCTCTGCAACGAATTTCATGATACGGGACGAGCTGATGCAAAAGGTGATCTGCCGCGAGGAAGAACCCATTACTCCGTTTATCGAACAGGTAACAGGAATGTACCGTGACCTCGATATCTCCTCTGTTATCGTGGCCGGAAGCTCCGGTTCATTCTTCCAGATTGCCGACACTGTCATTCAAATGCGGGAATACATCCCCTATGATATCACCCAGAAGGCAAAGGATGCCGCGAAAGATTATCCGGCGCTGGCGATTCAGGAACATTTCCCGGCAAGCAGCCAGACCCGTGCGCCGAAAGCAAATCAGGCACTGAAAAAGGACCAGCGTTTGAAATTGAAAACGATGGGAACCCACGAAATGCTGATTGCCAAAGATTCGATTGAATTGCGTTATCTCGAACAGCTTGCAGACTCAGAGCAGACAAACGCCCTGTCATATGCCATGAAATATCTGGAACTGCACTGTATGGACGGTAAAAAGAGTATTCCGGAACTGCTGGATACAATTGAACAAATGATAAAGAAAGACGGCCTGGCATCGCTTTTTGACCGGGAATATGTACGCTCCGGCCTGGCAATGCCAAGACGTCAGGAAATTGCGGCATGCATCAACCGTTACCGCAAACTATATTTTTAGTATATCAGGTATTTCATCATGGATCATTTAACACGTCAGGATAAACGCATCAATCCTCTGCCCCCAAAAAACATATCCGGGTAGGATAATCCCTGCTTATCCGTCAAAATTTGATCTTCCTTCCGTCCTGTCGCCTGTACGTTTTGTCTCTGTTGTTTTGGAAAGCGCGTGGGAAGGCGGTGTCGGTCTGATGGAGACGCTTAGACTTTGATGGATGTCTTTGCCTTGCAGGGCTTCGATGCCATATGCCCGCGGAGAAC
>CAYYGS010000039.1:0-13551 GCA_964471335.1 uncultured Jutongia sp. | reverse complement strand
CACGAAATCCTAACAGGACAGCCAGAGGCAGGAATAAAGCGGCCCATCCGATCAGCTTCAGAAAAGAAGCGACGGAGGTCGCTTTTAATTTGCTGAGGGCACTGCGCCCCTCAAAGGATACGCCGATCGAGAGCAGCGCCAGTGGAGACGCAATAACAGCGAGGTTGTGAATCGTCTTATGGGCCATAGGTGGAATCGGCAGACGGATCAGGGAGGCGAGAAGTCCCGCCGCAATACCGATAATGATTGGGTTTTGAAGAATACCTATGCATGCCCTTCGAATTTGACTGCGGCTGTCTGCCGCCGCCCCGCCGGGGGCCTCCAGCGTAAGGATCGTTACGGCAAAGATATTATAAAGAGGGACTGAACCCACGATCATCAATGGGGCCATTCCTGATGTGCCATAGACATTCTGGATAAATGCAATGCCAAGAATTGCGGCACTGCTTCGATACGCTCCCTGCACAAAGGCTCCTACGCTTTCGCGCTCCGGCAGAAACCGTCTGGCAAGAATCCACGTCAGTAAAATCGAGATTAAAGTAGCAATAAAACAGAAGGCTACATAGGAAATATCAAAATTACTCCGTATATCGACATCTGCCAGGTCAAGAAATACAAGACAGGGCAGACACACCTTAAAAACCAGCTTATCCGCCACGGACGCAAAATGAGAATCGATGATGTTCCTGCGCTTCAGCAGGTGGCCGACAATCATAACCATAAATACGGGAACCGTGGCATTCAGACTAAAAAGAAAGCTATCCATTTCTATACTCCTACTTTATCCATTTTGAATACCCGTCTTTACTGTTTTTTAGATCGCGCAGCCTTTTCTGTCCGGATTACGTTCTGAAAACGGTTCATCTCTTCTGCAATGACGCCGCTCAGTGTCAGCAGGCAGATCAGATTAGGAATCGCCATCAGTGCATTGGCAATATCAGAAAAGTTCCATGCGATTTCCAACGTCGTCGTTGCTCCGAGATAGACAATCAGGGAAAAGAAAATACGGTAAACCATATTATATTTATGCGTGCGCAATAAGTATTCAAAAGCCTTTTCTCCGTGATATTCCCAGCCGAGGATTGTCGAGAAGGCAAAGAGGACAATACCGATGCATACCAGCCAGCCGCCCGGACTGCCAAGCACTGTTTTGAAGGCGGCAATCGTCAGGGCAGAACCCGTCACGATTTCCCGATAGGTATAGTACCCGTTTTCTTCCAGGATATATTCATTGTGCGAGTTGTCAAACCAGCGTCCGAAAGGACCGGCGTTCGTAGAAGATAAAAGCATTTCTGACATGTCCTCTGTGGGGGCGGTCAGGTCAAGCACTTCCGCGTCCTCCAAGCTATTTGATGTCGGAGTCAGCTTCAGATGGAGGGTGTCGCCGTCCTGCGTCAGATCATAGGTATATTCTGTTGTCCATACTATATCAGTGATATCAGGCTCTCTGGAGGAGATGCAGATCTTCTGAGACGCGACATCTGCCGTGTAAGTGCCCTCTGCGACCGGTTCTGTTTTGCCGAGGACGCCGGAACTGGCGATGCAGAGTCCGGTGATCGTGCAGACAACGATCGTATCCCAGAAGGTTCCCGTCATATTGATATAGCCCTGGCGCACCGGATCATCTGTCGTCGCTGCAGCCGCAGTAATCGCAGCAGAACCCATCCCGGCTTCGTTGGAAAAGACGCCGCGCGCCACGCCGAAGCGGAGAGCCTGCGACATAGAAGCTACAAGACCTCCGCAGAGTCCGCCGCCCACTGCCTTTACGGAAAATGCCATCTTGAAAATCATGGCGATTCCTGCCGGGACATTTGCGATGTTGCTGAGAATAATAATGATTCCGGCAATTATGTAAAAGACTGCCATTAGCGGGACTACCACCTGTGACACCTTGGAGATTGATTTGATCCCGCCGATAATGATCAGAAGGGCGAGAAGGGTAATCACGATACCTGTAGCAGCGAGAGGAATCTGAAAGGTAGTATGCAGGGCGGTGGAAATCGAATTCGCCTGTGTCAGGTTGCCGATGCCGAAGGAGGCGATCACGGCAAACAGTGCGAAAAGCCATCCCAGCACTGCGCCCAGCTTCTTATGGCGGAACGCCTTTTTCATCGTATACATAGGCCCGCCTGACATCTCGCCCTTTTCATTGACTTCGCGGTACTTGATTGCCAGCATACATTCACTGAACTTGGATGTCAGGCCAAAAGCGGCCGACAGCCACATCCAGACAAGCGCGCCGGGGCCGCCGGAAACCATAGCAGTCGCCACACCCACAATATTGCCGGTGCCGATTGTAGCGGCCAATGCCGTCGTCAGGGCAGAAAAGGGTGAAACATCCCCATCTCCCTTTTTCTGACGCGCCTCCTTGCTCAGAACACTGCGCAGGGCATACGGCAGATTGCGCCAGCACAGCGCCTTCGTTCGTATCGTCAAAAAAATACCGGTACCCACCAGCAGGATCAGCATCACAGGCCCCCAGACAAAATCATCAACCGTTTTTAAAATAGCCGAAAAAGTTTCCATATGTACCATACCTCTTTTCTGTCTTTTCTATTGATCATTTTTGTATTTTAGTGTTTATTAATAGTTCCTCCAATAGTCATTTTATGTGGATAGAAACCGTGTAAGAATGCTTTTATCTAAACAATTTATCATATAATGTAAAAATTTTCAAATTTCACAGGAATGACATACAAAATAAGCGCATCCGGTCCTTTGCCCTTAAAAGTAAATTCAGGCAGGCTAAGCGGGGCTTATCCTGCCGTCATTCATGAAAATAAAGGGCAGGGGAATGAATGCACTTAAAAAAGGAGTTACTGTTTGGTGGATTAAACAGTCATAATTTCCGTACGCTCTATATCAGAATGCCATCGGCGGAATCCGCCGTTCAGGCTCATGACAGGGTAACCCCTGACAGCGAGGTCCCTTGCAACCAGCAGGCTGATGCTTCCTGCATCACAATAAACGATGATCCACTCCGGGTCGTGGCCATGCTCGCGGACAAATTCATTCAGGAGTATTGGCATCTCATCTTCAGCGTGTTCCCAATCCATCCGGACCGCGCCGGGTATATGGGCTTCCTCGTAGCTCTCCTGGTTTCGCAGATCAATTAACAGGATATTGTCACTATATAAGTATTGAGAAAGAGTTTTTTCAGAAATAATTTTTAAATTCATAATAATCCTCCCATGCTGCCTTCGGCGGTTTAAAACGTGATGAACATTACTAATTCCAATATATGGAATTTAGTAATTATGTAGCGGGAGGCGTATGCCTCCCTGTCTGCATTAATAGCTGTCGGTTGCATTAGAAGCATTGGAGCTGTTAGATGCATTGCTCGTATTCTTGGAAGAATTCTTGCTTGCATTGCTTGCATTCTTAGAAGAATTGGAGCTGTTGCTTGTATTCTTAGAAGAATTGCCGCAGTTTGAAGAGTTGCTTGTGTTTGTCGAATTCGATGAATTCTTTGCCATATGACACCTCATTTCTGCACATGTCGTGCAATACCAATGTTGACAAACCATTTCTTTCCAGGAAAATTCCTCCGAAAAAAATCATTTGTCGGTTATGCTGTTACATGTCATAGTATTGACAAAAAAAATCATTTTTATCCGTTTGTAATAACTGAAAATGATTGAAAAATTCGTTGATATATTATAATATGTAAGTAACTATGTAATGTGTCGCAGATACGCGTTTGAAATGGTATGATGCCAGGGTCCAAAAGGTGCTTCGCACCAACCGACACAAATATGTGGTGTTGCAAATCTGCTTGCAAACACACATATTTGTGTCGGTTTTGCCCCGGAGGGGATTTTGGACCCGACATCATAGTATTATAACGGGGAATATTATGCCATTGAAAGCGCGCTGCGAGGTCAACGGCCGCAGTACGTCAATGACCAGAATGAATAAAGTGCTGCAGAAAAGAGGGTATTTATGAAAAAAAGAAAATGTCACATGCGGGGGATCGCATGGCTTCTGGCATTTGCACTCATAGGGGGCAGTGTAGGCCAGCCTGTGGGAGTATCTGCTGCAAAGAAGCCAAAGCTGAATAAGAAGAAGGCAACGATCCGGGTAGGCAAGACCGTAAAGCTCAAGGTTAAGAATGCAAAGGGCAAGGTGAAATGGTCTACCAGTAATAAAAAGGTGGCAAGTGTCAATAAAAAAGGCCTTGTCAAAGGGAAGAAAAAGGGAAAGGCGAAGATCACGGCCAAGGTCCGCGGCAGGAAGCTGACTTGTAAGATCGTGGTAAAGAAAAAGAAGAAAAAGAATCCGGTAGAGAGTGCGAGTGTAACAGCGTCTGCAGGGACGACAGCGACAGCAGAGGCATCTCCGACAAAAACGCCGGAAAGCACAAGGACACCGGATGTGACAAACACACCGGAGCTGACAGAGGAACCGACAGAGGAGCCGACGGCATCGCCGGAGGAGAGTGCAACATCAGAGCCGACGGCATCGCCGGACGTGACAGATACGCCGGAACCGACGGAGGAACCGACCGAAGAGCCGACGGCAACACCGGAGGAGACATGGCAGCCGGAATATTCCAATCAGCCGGAAATCACACCGATGCCAACCTACCAGGTAGAGATTGCAGTTCGGTTGGATGGGGAAGAGTGGATGAACCATGGGAAGACACTTCGCCTGCGTAAGGGCGAGGAAGCCGCGTTCTGTGAGGGCTTTAAAGTTACGGATGGTACATACGCTATTTATGACGGAGACGAGGATACGGGCTGCCGCGTGACGGTTAACGGTGAGGATACCACAGTCACGATGGATTACTACACAGTAACCTTTATGGAGAGCAGCACAGACAAAATAAGTTCTATCGATCCGCAGATCCTGTTAAGGGGCGAACGTGTAAAGCGGCCGGAGAATCCCGGAAGGAATGAGTACAAATTCACGGGATGGTTTACGGAGGCAGACGGAGCGGACGCATTTGATTTCGATCAGGAGATCACACAGAAGACAGATATCTATGCGGGCTGGGAGTCTGATCCTACGATGGGAACCTATCAGGTGATCTATCACTATGAGAAGCTGACCGCTGGTGAATATGACGAAGTGAGGGGAGCTGTACAGGGCGCCGTTAAGGGAAGCATTGTCACGGCACCACTGCGCGCCAGCGAGGGATTTAGCGTAACAGAGAATCCGGGAGGAGAGACAAAATGGACTGTTACGATTCCATATGATGGCACGACGGGCATTGTAGACATCTACTACAAACGTAATACGTACACACTCACATGGGAATTGAACGGCGGCAGTGTGAACGGAAGCACGGCTTCCATTACGGAAGAGAAGAGATACGGAGAAACAATTACTGCACCGGAATGCAAACCGGCAGAGGGCTATGAGTTCGTTTCCTGGAATCAGCTTGTACTGTCAAAAATGCCGGCAAAGAACCAGACATATGTAGCACAGTACCGCGAGAAGGTGACATCGCTGCCGGGTGAGAGCAGTGCGCCGGTGATTACACCACAGCCGACAGAAACCGTTCGTTATGAGGTAACGGTATCTCTGAAAAAGGATGATGCAGCATGGACGGACAGCAATAAAGACATCCGTCTTAAGAGGAGTGGAGATTCCTTCTATTATGATGTGGCTGGAACAGCGTCTGTACCGGAAGGTATCTACAGCATCTATGATGGGGATGAGGATACGGGTCGTACCTTGACGGTCAAAGGTACTGCAGCTGAGGTTGTATTGGAATATTATACGGTGTCCTTTATGGATGGCACGACAGTGATTCCGGCGATCGGAACACAGGTGCTGCTGAAGGGAGAGCGTGCCCAGAGACCGTCTCTGAATCCGGGCAAAGCCGGATACAGATTCCGAAATTGGGTGACAGAGCAAAATGGAACGACGGTCTTTGATTTCAGTCAGAGGATTGAGGCAAAGACAGATATTTATGCCGCATGGGATGAAGATAGCAGTATGGGCGCATACCGCGTGATATACCGCTATGAGAATGCGGAGGATGATGGTTATACCGAGGAAGCAGGCATGGAGCAGGGCGCTCTGGTGGGCAGCAAAGTGACAGTGCCTGTACCAGCCAGGGACGGATTTGCGCCGCAGGTTGATCAGCAGACACTGATTGTGACGATCTGGGCCGGCCAGACAGAGGAAATTGTCATAAACTATAAGCGTAACATCCACACGCTGACATGGAAATTGAATGGAGGCAGCGTAAATGGAGATACACAAGATATTGTACAGACGGTGAAATATGGTGCAAAGATCACGGCACCGGATGTGACAGCAGCAGAAGGCTATGAATATACAGGATGGGATCAGACGATACTGTCATCTATGCCGGATTACAATGTTACATACACAGCGCAATACAGAAAGCTGCCGGATATCACGCCGAGTGAAACACCGGATGTGACAGATACACCAGGGCCGACGGCATCCACAGGGCCGACGGAGGAGCCAACCACTGAACCGACGGATACACCGGAAAGTCCTGAGCCGTCGGGAACTGTGACGGAGGGGCCAACTACTGAACCGACGGAGAGTCCGGTTATCACGATTGAGCCAACAGAGGAACCAACACCGGCTCCGACAGCAACGGTACGCCCGACAGCGACTCCGCTTCCGACGAAGACAGCAACGGCACCGCCGACAAAGAAGCCGTCGCCGACGCCGATCATCACACCGACGCCGACGAAGAAGCCGACGCCGACCCCGATTCCGACGCCGACCCCGACGCCGGAGTATCAGGTGACTGTGACGGTAAAAGCCTCTGGTGCTGCCAGCCAGCCGGCAGATGACTGGGCTGCGGAATGCACAAAGGCGCTTCGTTTGCTGAACGAGGAGACAAAGGCATATTTTGATGCAGAAAATGGAGATGGCAGATTTACCGTGCCGAGTGGAACATACACCGTTTACAATGGGGATAAGCCGGTTGGAGGCGACAGTATAACGGAGACCATATACGTGGCAAATGAAGACAAAGAGATAGAACTGCAATACTATTCTGTAGGATTTTATGATGGAACGACTCAGATCGAGACGATTCCGATTCAGTGGATCCTAGAGGGAGAGACGCCGGAAAAGCCGGCCGATCCCGGTAAGAAGGGGTATAAGTTCCTGGGATGGTATACAGATGGTACATTTGAGACAGAGTATAATTTCGGCTCTGTGATCGTAGAGGCAAAAAATATTTATGCAAAGTTTGAGCAAAATAGCACGATCAACACATATCAGCTGAAATACAACGTGGAAAATCTGGATGGAAGCTTTACGGAAGAAGATGGGCCGATCTGGTCCGGCACCAAGGGCGAAATAGTGACAGTAGAGGCACCGGAGAGAGAAGGATTTACGCCGGATGAAAATACCAAGACAGTTACTATTTCAAGTGACGAAAATGTGACGGAAACGGTGACATTTACGTATACACGTAATACGTACATCCTGACATGGAATCTGGGTGCAGGCAGTAAATTTTATGCAGACACCCAGGATGAGAGGATTGTAGAGAAACTGAGATATGGGGAAGAGATTACGCCGCCGGATACCAGCGCGGCCGCCGGATATCAATTTGTGCAGTGGGACAGCCCGACGCCTGCGAAGGTGATGCCTGCAACTGATCTGACCTATACAGCAGAGTATGAGAGGTTCTCCTATACGATCTACTGGGAGGACACGGCAGGTGCAGGAACATCATCCATTATGCCGAAGACATATCATGTTGAGACGGAGACGATCACGCTGCCGACGGCAAGCCAGATGACAAGGGCAGGATATAAATTCCTCGGCTGGACGCAGGGAAGTATCAATGTCAGCACAAAGCTTCCGACGAGCGGTGGTTATGTGACGTCCATTCCGAAGGGAACGACAGGCGATCTCCAGCTGATTGCCCAGTGGGAAATTGAGAAGTACAGTATCACATGGGACAATGGCGGAGCAGATTATTGTACAGAATGGCAGGTAGAAGAGTATACAGTCGAGGATGCGGTGACGCTTCCGACATCAAATGATATCGGGAAACTGGGCTATACCTTTGCCGGCTGGAAGAACGGAGCCGGTCAGAAGGTAACATCGATTCCGAAGGGAACGACGGGTAATCTCTCCCTGACAGCACAGTGGACGAAAGACACCTATACGATCACATGGAATGATAACGGTGGAAAATATACAGGAAGCGCAACACGTGCCACGACATATCAGGTTGACACGGCAACGATCACACTGCCGACGGCAAGCCAGATGACATGGGCAGGCCATACCTTCCTGGGCTGGACAGATGGCGAAGGATATCAGGTAACATCGATTCCGAAGGGCTCTGACGGCAACATTACGCTGAAGGCAAACTGGGATTTTGTAGGATATCGTATTACATGGGATAATGACGGTGGTATCTGTACCGTAACACAGGCCTATGAATATGTTGTAGAGGATGAGATCACGATGCCGACAGCGGCGCAGATCGTAAAGAAGGGATACACCTTCAATGGCTGGACGCAGGGAAGCAGCGACAGCACGAAGCTTCCGACGAGTGGTGGTTATGTGACAAAGATCCCGAAGGGAACGACGGGAAATATCACGCTGAAGGCAAACTGGTCCCTGACGGTCTATAAAATTACGTACAATGACAATGGAGGCACCTATACTGGTTCCGGCCGTCCGACTACCTACACGATGGACACCGCTGATATTACATTGCCGACGGCAAGTGAGATGAAGCTGGCAGGATATAACTTTACAGGCTGGAATTCAGGAACTTATCAGGGCTTAAAGACGATTGCAAAGGGCTCTACCGGAGATTATGTATTGGAGGCACAGTGGAGCAGGGGTACTAGTCAGTACACCATCAACCACTATCAGGAGAATCTCGACCAGAGTCAGACGACGGGCGTGCTGAATGGCGGCAAGTACTACACGTTGAAGGAGTCTGAGAAAGCTTCCGGCGTAACAGAAGCTGCCGGTGTCTATGCGCCGACGAAGACATACAGCGGATTTACGGCCCCGAATCAGCAGAGCGTCAAGATTACAGCGGATGGCAAGGCAGTCGTAAATTACTACTATAGCAGAAACAGCTATACGGTGACATGGAACGGTGGCTCCGGCAGTGCGATGATCGAGGGCAATGCCCAGTCATATCAGCAGACAGTGCGCTATGGTGCGACATATACCCCGCCGAAGAAGGTGACTCTGACCGGCAAGGAATTTACGGGCTGGAAGTGTACCTCTGGTAACCAGAAGGACATTGCGGCAGGATCCACAGCGAATATCGAGATGCCTGCAGGGGCAGTTGTATATCAGGCGCAGTGGAAGGATGCAGAGGTCAAGGAAGACACCTATGTAGTAACCACAATTGATGCGATGCTGAAGACAGAGGGCGGCGACAAGAATATGGGCCGCAGTCACACATTGCGGAAGGATGACGGAACGGTAGTTCCGATGAATAACGTGCCGAAGGGAACCTATCAGATCTGGTACAACAATGAGTTTACCGGTGAGACATTAACGGTAGATAAGAATATTGCCAAGCATGAGATCTATTACTGTGAGGTAAGGTTCTTTAATAAGCAGACAGGAGCGCAGATCACGTCATTAACACAGCAGGTACGGATGGGAACCTGTGCGACAGAGCCAAAAGCACCGGCAGGACAGATTTATGCCGCATTTAATAAAAAGGGTTCCAACAATCACTTTGACTTTAGCACGAAGATTACTAACTATACAGATATTGAAATCACGATGCAGAGTGAAGAGGAAATCGAGTGCTATGTATCACTGGATGTGAATGCGCCGTCGGATGCCAATGTGAAGCTGGATCCTGGAAGCGGCTGGGCAGGAAGTGCATCATCAGGCTACTATAAGACATTTACCTCCATATCCGATATTATCAATGTACCGGATCCTTATGATGATAATGAGAAGTATGAATTTGCTGGCTGGGTAGAGGATTATTATGGGGCTGGTGAATGGGATCATTTGAACCTGAAGGTATCTGATATCTGGGATGATGTTAATGATGGGGATGGATATGGCGATCCGGGATTTGTTGCACAATGGGTGCCTGTCACCGAGGAAACACCGGACTTGACAGCCAAGAGTCTGGTGATCGGGAAGAACAAGGTGACGATCGGCATGAATGCCTCTGAGCTTGGAACGCCGAGTCGTACAGATACGGCAACCCAGGGCTGCGACGTATACATCTTTAATAAGAGCAATTATAAGCAGTACTACATGGTATATGTATCTGGTGGTAAGGTTGTAGGATTTGCCACGATGTCACGGAAGTTCCGCTTCAGCAGCGACGGCAGCGACGAGATCAAGTATGGCGGCAGTATACCGTCAGGCTTTAGCACGATGACAAATTATGCATACAATAATGCGCACTATGCGGAGAAGAACGGCATGCATATTGCACTCTATGAGGAGGGCGGAAGCGCGTATGCAATTCAGGTATTCGATACAGGATTTAAGGCGAAAAAGGACGATGTATTCAAGTGTGAAAACATCTATGCAAACGGTGGGTACACGACAGCAGCCCTTACCTCTGCTGCAAAACAGATGAAGGATTGGGCGAATGCATACCGTGTGAATGCGGGTCTTGCACCATTTGCAGAGACGACAGCCGCCTCTGCACAGTATGCAAGTGATGTTCTGGCAGGAAAGCGTACGAAACCGTCAGGCGGTGACCTGATCGACAAATATGGAAACCTGTATGACATCGAGCCGGACTACATGTTTGAGGTGAATAGCGACCGAAGCCCGGATGCACTGGGATGTATCGCATGGATGCTGGATACACAGAGTGGACAGAACAGGCAGAAGACAAAAGATCATCTGCTGGCAGTGCGCGATACAACATGGTCAGACGATATATACTACGTGGATGGCGGATATTCTTACGGTAATGGTATGACATACGGCGTGCTCCATTTTGCACATTATTAATGACAGGAATCATTCATTGGTTGGACGGCGTGCCTTTGGCGGCGCCGTCCGATTCAGAAAGGAAGGACAATGGGACAGACGAAAACCGGGGCCCTGCGGAAGCAGACAGATAATCCGTTTCTGAATATGTATGAGGCAGACGCCATTACACGTGACGGCAGCCACTTCCCATATTATTTTGCAACGAGGCGGGAGGATGGCGAACTCATGTGCCAGACGGGGGAGCTTCGCGCAGACGGCATTGTAATCTATCCCGTATATAAGCCGCAGCCTGATCATCTCGTGCTGATACGGCAGTTTCGGTATCCGATCAATCAGTACATCTACGAACTGCCGGCGGGGCTGGTGGATCAGGGGGAGGATGCGCAGACGGCAGCCATACGGGAATTAAGGGAGGAGACAGGACTTACCTTTGAGCCCTTCTCCGATTATCCGGAATATCTGTCCCGGCCCTTTATACAGGCGCAGGGAATGGCAGATGAGTGCGATATCACAATTTATGGTTATGCAGACGGTGAGATTGGAACAGGAGGAATGGAGGACACAGAGGATATCCGGGTATTGCTGGCCGATAAGGCAGAGGTCAGACGGATCCTGCGGGAGGAATTTGTGTCGATCCGGGCGGCATATCTGATGATGGCGTTCCTGAGGAGCGATCCGGCCAAACCGTTTGAATTCTTATTTGTGTAGGATTAAGGTGTCAAAAGTCCCGTTGATATTCTAATCTATGGAAAAAGCAAATGTAAAAAAAGAAATGAGGGATGCAATGACAAGAAAAATCAGGAGGGGAATCGCATTTTTTCTGACGGCGGCATTGATGCTTTCACCGCTGGCCGGTGCAGACAGCACACAGGCAGCGAAGCGCAAGCTGAACAGAAAGAAGGCGACAATTCGTGTAGGACAGTCAGTTAGGCTGAAGCTAAAACATGCAAAAGGGAAGGTAAAGTGGTCCAGCAAGCGGAAGGCTGTCGCTGTGGTCAGCAAGAAAGGGAAGGTGACAGGCAGAAAGCCCGGCACCACCACGATCGTAGCAAAATGCAAAGGAAAAAGATACACATGCAAAGTGAAGGTGCTGGCAAAGAAGGAGACAGAACAGGCGCAGCAGACGTCTGCTCCGACAGCAAGCCCAACAGCTGAGCCGCAGACAAGCAATCCACCAAATTTTCCGAATGGAGCTTCGACACAGTCATCGGCTGTCAAGCCGGCCGCCTGTGCGGATGATACGCTGGGCGTAGGAAACCTCTCTGTGACGCTGGGAATGACGGCCGCAGAGGTGGAGGCGAAGCTTGGAGGCAAGCCGGATCGAGTAGATGTATCCTCTATGGGATATAACAGCTACATCTATAATCCTTCGCTGGATTATACGAATTATGTACAGATACAATTCGATCAGGATAAGGTGGTATGTATCAGTACGATTTCAAATTATTTCCGATATGAGAACATTCTCTCGGCGGGAGAGGATACGGAGATGACCCTGACGCAGAAAGGTTTTAGCAGTATGGGTTCGAAGTTTGATTACGATGCAGGCTATTATCAGGAGACAGACAAAGAGTATATCACCGCCTTTGTGGATCATCAGGGAAGCGGAACGGTATATGCGGCAGAAATCTTCTCCAAGAAGACGTCTGCGAAGGATAATGCCACACTTGAAGAGCTGGCCAGAGCAGAGTCGGGCACATATAACAGTGCCAATCAGGAGTCAAATGCGAAGGAACTCTTTGACTGGGCCTGTGCATTTCATGCGGTAAAGGGGCTGAAGATATTTACCCCGGTGACAAACAGCAAATCGGCACAGACATATAGCGAGGCGAATGTGGCGGGGACGGCAGACGCAAATGCCACAATTTCCGAGCGGTTCGAGGCAAATTACGGCCCTTATAGAGGATGTTCACAGGTGACATCATATCGGCATCTGGATGCCTTCGGCGCGCTGGTATGGCTTATAGATAACAAGTCTTCCGGTGCATATCCGAAGCTGACGCTGACAGCGGACATAGATGGTACGCCGGTTAATGTATATTATCTGTGTACAGGTTTCGCATCGAGTCCGACATATTCCGGTGTGACATTTGCCGTCCTGGATATGTTTTACTTTTAAAGGCAGAATTATGAAATTAGCGAATGAATTCCAGAAAGGAGAGACAGAATGAGCAGAAAGCTTCGTAAGATACTTGCGGCAGGCCTGGCGGCCTCTCTGCTGCTGACAGGATTGGGCGACCAGACTGCAGCGCAGGCGGCAAAAAAGCCGACGCTGAACAAAAAGAAGGTGACTCTGAAGGCAGGCAAGAAGGTAAAGCTTAAGGTCAAAAATAAGAAGGGCAAAGTAAAATGGTCCAGCAGTAATAAGAAGGTAGCTTCTGTGAATCAGAAGGGTGTTGTAAAGGCAAAGAAGAAGGGGAAGGCAAGAATCACAGCAAGAACCGGCGGCAGAAAGCTGGTGTGCAGAGTGACTGTCAAAAAGAAGGGTGGATCACAGAATCCGAGAATCTCGCTGACGCCGCCACCGACAGTCAGCTTTACACCGGTTCCGACTACGCGTACGAGCGCAGGCCCATCTGCAAGCGCGGGTCCTTCTTCAAGTGTGAAGCCGAGCGCAAGCGCGTCTGCGAGCGCAGGTCCGTCTGCAAG
>CAYYGS010000038.1:0-13630 GCA_964471335.1 uncultured Jutongia sp. | reverse complement strand
TGATCACCAATCCCTTTCCTGTACCAGTTTTCCTGCATTAAATATACAAAAAAATATGCCCCATTACAAGGCTTCGCAGGAAAAGAATCCGAAAAGCTTCAGGAGCTGATCCCGGAAAATATGTCAGCCATTGCAGAAATAGAAACGGTGTGATATTCTTATGACAGGATTTCATAAATTGTTTATGCCGCGGCCGCGGCATGACTGAAAGGATGAGTTTTACATGAAGGAATTTGAAGGATACCGGTATATTGACGGCGGTGTATGCGCCGCGTCGGGCTTCTCGGCGAACGGCCTGAACGCAGGCATCAATCCGGATAAGAGCAAAAATGACCTGGGCATGGTTTTCAGCGATACGCCCTGCCATACAGCTGCAGTCTATACGCAGAATAAGGTCAAGGGGGCGCCGATTCTCGTGACAAAGGAGAATCTCGCCAAAAGCGGTGGCATTTCGCGGGCTGTGATCGTAAATTCAAAAAATGCAAACACCTGTAATCCGGACGGCACTGCAATCGCACGGGCGGCGTGCGAGCACACTGCAAGGGTACTGGGAATTTCCGCAGACGAAGTCATTGTGGCATCGACCGGTGTGATTGGCGAAAGACTGTCAATCGAACCTTTTCAGAAGTATACGCAGGAATTGGCAGACGGCCTGTCGGTTCACGGAAATGATGCGGCGGTGCAGGCGATTATGACGACGGATACTGTCCCAAAACAGATGGCGGTAGAGTTTATGCTTGACGGCAAGACCTGCCGTCTGGGCGGCATGGCAAAGGGCAGCGGCATGATTCATCCGAATATGGCGACGACGCTGAATTTCATCACGACGGACGCATCCATTTCCACCCCTGTACTGCAGGCGGCTCTAAGCGATGTCGTGAAGGTGACGTACAATTGCCTCAGCATCGATGGCGACACATCGACGAACGATATGGTCAGTGTCATGGCAAACGGCAACGCAGGCAACGCAGAGATCACTTCTCAGTCACAGGAGGATTACGCCGTATTCCGTCAGGCGCTTTATATTGTCATGATGAATCTGACGAGAATGCTCGCCGCAGACGGCGAGGGCGCAACCAAGCTTCTGGAATGCCACTGCTCTGGTGCGCCGACGCAGGAGACAGCGATTCAGGCGGCAAAAACGGTAATCCGTTCCCCTCTTGTCAAATGTGCCATGTTTGGTGAGGATGCGAATTGTGGACGTATTCTTTGCGCCCTCGGCTATGCGGAAGCAGATTTTGACATTTCGCGGATTGATGTAAAGCTTTCTTCTCCGGCTGGTTCAGTCAGCGTCTGCCGCGATGGCGATATCCTGGAATTCTCTGAGGAGCAGGCGGCAGAAATCCTGAAGGAGAAGGAGATTCTCATATCTGTTGACCTGAAACAGGGTGAGGCAGAAGCAACGGCCTGGGGATGCGATTTAACATATGACTATGTAAAAATTAACGGCGATTATCGCTCTTAAAAAGGGTTGAAGCGAGCAATTTCCTATTCGTTAAAAGTTCGTTAAAAGGGTTTGAAAATTCATTTTCACATGGCAGGTTTGTGACTATGCGCTGCTTGCACAAACCTTGCCTTATAAACAAAAAGCGGCGCAGAAATGAGGAGAATTATGAGTCAGTATATTTATGGGGTAGACTTAGGCGGCACAACGGCAAAGATGGGACTTTTTGACGCAGACGGCAATCTGCTGGAAAAATGGGAGATTCCTACCCGCAAGGAAGACAGCGGATCCCATATTCTGCCGGATATTGCGGCGGCAATTGCAGCCAAGAATGAAGAGAAAGGGATCACGGTGAGTAACCTGATCGGAATCGGCATGGGAGTGCCGGGACCTGTGACCGAGGACGGACGCGTCCTGAAATGCGCAAACTTAGGCTGGGGCGTCATCTCAGCAGCAGAGGAACTTCGAAAGTTGACCGGCGTAGATAATATTAAGCTGGGCAACGATGCAAACGTAGCGGCTCTCGGTGAGCAATGGCGCGGCGGCGGCCGTGGATTTGACAGCATCGTGATGATCACATTGGGCACAGGCGTAGGCGGCGGCATTATCCTGAACGGCAGGATTCTGACGGGAAGCAACGGCGCCGCAGGCGAGATCGGCCATCTCACGATCAACCCACAGGAAACACGTACCTGTGGATGTGGCAAAAAGGGATGTATGGAACAGTATTCCTCTGCTACCGGCATCACAAGAATGTCTGCAGAGAAACTGGCAGAATCTGACAGACCGTCAGAGCTGCGCCAGTATGACCACCCGATCACCGGGTTAGAGCTTTTTAAGGCTTATAAAAACGGCGACGAGATGGCAAAGGAAATCGTAGAAGTATTTTCCAATTCGCTCGGTATGGGATTATCCCACGTAGCGGCAGTCGTAGATCCGCAGGCATTTGTAGTCGGCGGCGGTGTCTCCAAAAACGGAACAATTGTCACAGATGTCATAAAGGAAAAATATGAACAGAACGTAATGTTTGCGCTGCAGGGAAAAGAATTCCGTCTGGCAGAGCTTGGCAATGACGCCGGCATGTACGGAGCTGTACGTATGGTTCTTACAAAATAAATTCATGTGACATTAATGGATTTTAGGAAATGTTTATACTTTTCCAGTGTAAATATAGGCTTTCCCCCTTCCATTTTGAGAGAAGTTATGCTATAATAGTTATAGCTGACGTGTCTCTCTGGACGCATTAGCCGATTAGAAAATCAGAACGCAGCATGAAAATACAGTTTCAAGGAGCGGAGGTGATTGATGTGTTTGATTTTTTAAAGAAGAAAAAGGAAACTTGGAAGGCAACATTTAAGACATTGGGTTCAGCCTATAGTTATGCAAACATCGGTGATACTATAATTCTGCAGGAACCAGACACAGACTTTTCCGAAATACAGTTCCAGCGCAAGTTAGATGAAGCCATGTATAAATTTAAGGTGGATATCGCGCAGGGACCGGCTCACATCTCCGGTTTTTGGCAGGTAGAGCTTGTACGTAGTTAATTGTATAAATATGGAATCAGACAACTGGACAGGAGGCAGATCATTATATGATCTACCAACCTCCTATACCACCGTATGTACAGTTATATGGTGGTTTCCTAGTTTTCAAATACGTTCAAATAACAGCCAGTCATGGAGATACACCCGAGACTGGCTGTTTCCTGTCTTATTTATCTTATATTAGAAAAGGGGGAATAGGATGAGCTTTTTGCAGACAAAATTATCCGACAAACTAAATGAAGCACTGAGCGCAGTCTTACCGATTATCAGCATCGTATTGCTGCTTAGCTTTACGATTGCACCGATACCACCCAGTATTTTGCTGCTCTTTTTGTTTGGAGCGGTCCTATTGGTGGTCGGGATGATGCTTTTCACATTAGGTGCAGAATTATCTATGACGCCCATGGGTGAAAGGATTGGAACTAAAATGGCGAAAATCCCCCATATTTCTGTTATATTATTTCTTTGCTTTACCTTGGGATTTGTGATTACAGTTTCCGAACCGGATCTGCAGGTTCTGGCGGAACAGGTGCCGGCGATTCCCAATTATATCCTGATCGTTGCCGTGGCAGGCGGGGTAGGGTTATTTCTGGTGGTTGCCATGCTTCGTATGCTGTTTTCACAGTCATTATCTGTACTTCTTTTTCTGTTTTACGGTATTATTTTTATAATGACTTACTTTATTCCCAAAGATTTTATTACCGTTGCTTTTGATTCCGGAGGGGTAACGACCGGACCGATGACGGTGCCATTTATTATGGCACTGGGAATTGGTTTTGCGGCTGTCCGAAGCGACCGGCATGCAGAGGAGGACAGCTTTGGCCTTGTTGCGCTTTGTTCCGTGGGTCCGATCCTGGCAGTGTTGCTGCTGGGACTGCTCTACCATCCGGAAGATACCGGATATGTTTCGGAAAAAATACCGGATATCCAAAATTCTGTGGAACTCTGGCACTGTTTCGCAGAGGGATTTCCAAAATATATACGGGAAATTGCATTGTCTCTGCTCCCGATTACAGTTTTTTTTGCTGTGTTCCAGATCGTTTCCCTTCAATTACAAAAAAAAGCACTGTATAAAATACTTATTGGTATTTTATACACTTATATTGGTCTGGTTTTATTTCTGACCGGAGTTAATGTGGGATTTATGCCGGCAGGTAATTATCTGGGAAAGATCATTGCAGGGCTGCCCTATCGCTTTATTCTGATACCGATCGGCATGATCATTGGTTTTTTCATTGTAAAGGCAGAACCGGCGGTTTATGTGTTGATGGAACAGGTGGAAGAGATAACTTCAGGGGCAATATCAGGGCATGCCATGGGACTGAGTTTATCCCTGGGTGTGGCATTTTCGGTGGGTCTGGCCATGACTCGTGTTTTAACAGGCATTTCCCTTATTTGGTTCATTCTTCCCGGGTATCTGATTGCACTTTGCCTGTCCCTGTTTGTGCCCAGGATATTTACAGCCATTGCATTTGACTCCGGCGGCGTTGCTTCAGGACCTATGACAGCCACCTTTTTACTGCCTTTTGCCATGGGGGCATGCGAGACATTGGGAGGAAATCTGGTTCAGGACGCCTTTGGTATTGTGGCTATGGTGGCTATGACGCCTTTGATTGCCATTCAGGTTCTGGGCAGTATTTATCATCTGAAATCAAGACAGGAGACAGTGGTCCCAGAATCCTATCTGGATATCTGGGATGAGGATGATATTATTGAATTATAAGGTTTTTTCAGGAGGATACGCATGAATGAAATTTATATGATGACCATTATTACCAACCGAGGAATGCGGGAAATGTTTATCACTTTCTTTCAAAAAAATAATATTCACATTACAGTAAGCACTTTGGGATCCGGCACAGCAAACAGTGCTATTTTGGATTATCTGGGATTGGAAAAGGCAGAAAAGGCGATTTATTTTGCATTTGTTACCCGGAATGTCTGGAAAAATTTAAAAAAAGAACTTTACAGCCAAATGAATATTGATATTCCAGGCAGGGGAATTGCTTTTCTCATACCCATGAGCAGTATTGGCGGAAAGAAAGCGTTAAATTATTTGACGTTTGGTCAGGAAGTAGTCATTGAGGAGGAGAGTTCATTGAAAGAGACAAAGTATGAATTATTGGTTACCATTGCAAATGCCGGTTATATGGAAACAATCATGGACGCTGCCAGAAGTGCAGATGCACCGGGGGGAACCGTGATTCACGCCAAGGGGACCGGAATGGAACATGCCAGAAAGTTTTTAGGAATTTCTCTGGCTGAGGAAAAGGAAATGATTTTTATTGTGGTTCGAAGCAAGCAGAAAAATGATATTATGAAAGCAATTATGGAACAGGCGGGAACCGGCAGCCCGGCAGGGGCAGTGGTGTTTTCCCTGCCGGTAACGAGTACGGCAGGATTGCGAATGGTGGAGGAGATGGAGGAGTAAAAATATGAATAATCATTCGTAACAAAACCATTTTTATGTATGGAACAAAACCATGATAATAAATTGAATTATCCCTGTATTTATGATATCCTTTTGAAAAAAGAAATACAATTATAAATGGTATGAAGAACATTCAAGACCGAGAAAGAAGAGGTATCTTTATGAAAATTGAGACGCAGGCATTACATGAGGGCTATTCACCGAAAAACGGCGAACCACGCGTTATGCCGATTTATCAGAGCACCACATATGTTTATAATTCTACGGATGCGGTCGCAGACGTATTTGATGATCCGACACTGGGCATGATTTATTCCCGCTTTGAAAATCCTACCACGGATGCGGTAGAAAAGAAAATCGCGGCGATGGAGGGCGGTGCTGCCGCTATGTGTACCTCCTCCGGCCAGGCGGCAACGCTGCTTTCAATCCTGAATATCTGTGATTCCGGAGATCACTTTATCTCCAGCTCTTCCATTTACGGCGGCACAGTAAATTTATTTGCGTTTACGCTTCGCAAGATGGGAATCTCCTGTACCTTCGTTGATGTTGACGCCGGAGAAGACGAGATCCGGGCAGCGATCCAGCCGAACACGAAATGCATTTTCGGTGAAACGATTGCCAATCCTGCACTGACGATTCTGGATATTGAGAAGTGGGCCGGCATTGCACACGAAGCCGGCATCCCACTGATTGTAGACAATACCTTTGCGACACCGATCCTGTGCCGTCCGATCGAATGGGGCGCTGACATCGTGATTCATTCTACCTCGAAATACATGGATGGCCATGCAGTACAGGTAGGCGGTGTAATCGTAGACAGCGGCCGCTTTGACTGGAAGGCCTCCGGGCGTTTTCCCGGACTGACCGAACCGGACGAGAGCTATCACGGCATCGTCTATACGGAAAAGTACCCGGTTCCTTATATTACAAAGGCAAGGATGCAGCTGATGCGCGACTTTGGCTGTTACCCGGCAGCTAATAGCTCCTTCCTGCTGAATCTGGGCCTGGAGACACTTCCGGTACGTATGCCGCGTTACTGCGAAAACGCCTTACAGGTTGCCAAATATATTGAGAAGACCGGAAAAATCCTGTCCATCAAATATGCCGGTCTGGAGAATGATCCGCATTATCAGCTGGCACAGAAATATCTGCCGGACGGTGTATGCGGCGTTATCAGCTTCTCGCTGCAAGGAGGACGCGCCGCTGCCGTTAAATTTATGGACGCGCTGCAGCTTGCCTCCAATGAAGTGCACGTGGCTGATATCCGTACCTGCGTGCTGAATCCCGCCTCTGCGACACACCGTCAGCTTACAGAGGAACAGCTTAAGGCGGCGGGCATTGATCCTGGAATGATTCGTCTGTCCGTAGGCCTGGAACATGTTGATGATATCCTGGCAGATCTGGAGCGGGCCTTTGCGGTAATATAAAACAAATACAACTCATATGATTCCGATACTCCGGCCATAATATAATGGCCGGAGTATTTTATCTAATAGGAAACTGCTTGTTATTTTATGGCGAAGAGCGCTGATTTTGCGTTCTTTATAGGTTTGATTTAATTTCTCTTCGTATGGTTCTTTCATACGTTAGAGAAATTTCAAACCTTTTTGATTTAGTTCTACTTAGCATGGTTTTCTCATGCGTTAGTGGAACTTCAAACCTTTTTATTGCAAAAACCTCTTGACAAAGAAATGAATAATTTATAATATAGTATTCAATACTATATATCGCGTCTTTTATTAACATATTATTATTGGAGGATCTTATGCAGGCATTACACATTGGAGACTTAGTTTTGAAATATCCTATCATTCAGGGCGGCATGGGCGTCGGCGTGAGCCGGGGCAGACTGGCTGGCGCCGTTTCATTATGCGGAGGGCTGGGAGTGATCTCCTCCGCACAGATTGGCTATGACGAGCCGGAGTTTGCGACGAATCAACCACTGGCAAATGCCAAGGCAATTCGAAAGCACATTGCACTCGCCAAAGAGATTTCTGACGGGAAACCGATTGGCATCAATATCATGGTTGCGATGAAGCATTATGAACAGCATGTACGAGACTCGATAGAGGCTGGCGCAGACGTCATCATCTCCGGCGCCGGTCTGCCGATGCGTCTGCCGGAATATGTAGGCGACTCCGGATGCAAAATTGCCCCGATCGTGTCTTCTCAGAAGGCGGCGCAGATCATTTTACGAAACTGGAAGAAAAAATATAACCGCACAGCCGACTTTGTCGTTGTGGAGGGACCAAAGGCGGGCGGCCATCTTGGTTTTAGCCGGGAACAGCTTGGGAATCTCACAACAGAAGAATATGAAACGGAGATACGCAATATCATTGCCACCGTTCAGGAATATGCCAGTGAATTTTCTCAGGATATCCCTGTCATTCTGGCCGGCGGAATTTTCGATCATCATGATATCTGCCATGCATTCGAGCTGGGAGCGCAGGGAGTTCAGATTGCCTCCCGTTTTGTGGCGACAGAGGAGTGTGATGCCAGCGACGCATTCAAACAGGCCTATCTGGAGGCAAAGGAAGAAGATATTGAGATCGTTATGAGTCCTGTCGGCATGCCGGGGCGTGCCCTGAATAACGCATTCATTCAGCGGGTTAAGGAACAGAGACAGAAGGTGTCAAAATGTTATAACTGCCTCGCAAAATGTGATCCGGCCAAAGTACCCTACTGTATTACGCAGGCCCTGATTTCGGCAGTAGAGGGCGATATCGACAACGGGCTGATCTTTGTTGGTGAAAATGTCGGACGTATTCACCAGATAACGACAGTGGATGATTTGATGCGGGAACTGGCAGGCGAAAGACAGAGCGAAACAGGACAGCATGTTGCATAAAGCAGAGCCGATTGTCTGACGGTAAAACCGCCGGGCAATCGGCTCTTTTTCTCAATCTGAGGATTGGAATGCAATATTTACAATGCTTTCAATCCTTATATCTTCTTAACAGCTTTTTTTATCAATCTGAGGATTGAAAGCATAGAAGTTCTTGCTGTTGCGGTCATCCAGAACACGACGCAGGCTTTCACCGAAACGCTGGAAATGCACGATCTCACGCTCACGCAGGAAACGGATCGGATCAGCGATCTCAGGATCCTTGATGATACGCAGAATATTGTCATACGTCAGCCTTGCTTTCTGCTCTGCTGCCATATCCTCATACAAGTCGGTCACGGTATCACCGGTGCTCTGGAACTGGCTGGCGCTGAAGGGCTCTCCGCTGGCCGCCTGCGGCCAGATAGCAAGCGTATGGTCAATATAATACTTATCGAAACCGGACGCCTTAATTTCCTCCGGTGTCAAATCCTTTGTCAGCTGCTGAACAATCGTTGCCACCATCTCCAAGTGGCCTAATTCTTCTGTACCTGCTTCGTTTACAAAATTGCACCATAACTGTTTTTATGCTATACTTTTTGTTTATAATCACGAAGAAAAATGGAAAGGGCGAGAGTTGAAGACATAATTCTTTCAACTCCTACGAAAAAGATGGAAAGAGAAAAATTAGGTTCAAGAATGGGATTTATTTTGCTGTCGGCGGGATGCGCAATTGGTATCGGAAATGTGTGGAGATTTCCCTACATTGCAGGACTATATGGAGGAGGGGTATTTGTACTCTTCTATCTGTTTTTTCTTGTTATCATGGGTGTGCCTGTCATGACGATGGAATTTGCGGTAGGACGCGCCAGCAGGAAAAGCATCACCAAAAGTTTTCAGGAGCTGGAAAAACCCGGCCAGAAATGGCATTTAAATGGTTATCTGGGGATGGCGGGCAATTATCTTCTGATGATGTTTTATACAACCGTAACGGGCTGGATGCTGTATTACTTTTATCAAATGCTTATGGGAAAATTTCAGGGGAAAGATGCAAATCAGGTAGGTGAGATGTTCCAAAATATGCTTTCCAATCCTAAAGTTCTGGCCGCTGCCATGATAATTATTGTAGCCACAGGAATATTCATCTGTTCTATCGGATTGCAGAAGGGCGTAGAACGAATTACCAAAATTATGATGAGCATTCTGCTTGCCATTATCATTGTTCTGGCTGTCCACAGCTGTACCCTGAAAGGCGGTGCAGAAGGTTTGAAATTCTATCTGCTCCCTGATTTCCAGAGAATGAAGGAGATCGGCATCTGGGAAACCATTACTGCCGCCATGAATCAGGCCTTTTTTACATTAAGTCTTGGGATTGGCGCCATGGGAATATTCGGCAGCTATATCGATAAAAAACGCAGTCTTTTGGGGGAATCCGTGAACATTGCCATACTGGATACTTTTGTGGCGCTTGTCTCCGGTTTGATTATTTTTCCCACCTGCTTTGCCTTTCAGATCAGTCCCGATCAGGGGCCCGGCTTGATATTTATCACACTTCCTAATATATTTAATGGAATGGCCGGCGGCCGTATTTGGGGAACGCTGTTTTTCGTCTTTATGACATTCGCGGCATTTTCTACGATATTGGCTGTATTTGAAAATATTATTTCCTGCGGTATGGATTTATTTCACTGGAGCAGAAAAAAATCTTGTCTGATAAATCTGGTGACAATAACCGTTCTGTCCCTTCCATGTGTATTTGGTTACAACCTCTGGTCTTCCTTCCACCCGTTGGGATCGGACAGTACTATTTTAGATTTAGAAGATTTTCTGGTAAGTAATTTGATCCTTCCGATTGGCTCTCTTTGCTATCTTTTCTTTTGCGTAACCAGATTCGGCTGGGGATTTGAAAAATACCAGGAGGAGACAAATACCGGGGAAGGGTTAAAGCTTCCGGGCTGGATTCGCATTTATGTAACTTATGTCCTGCCTGTATTATTGATATTCCTGATTGTAAAAGGATTGATGGATAAATTTTAAATAAAACTCCCTTATTGTAAAAGGATTGATGAATATATTTTAAGTAAAAACTCTCTTATATAAAAGGATTGATAAATATATTTTAAGCAAAAGCTCCCTTATAGAACGGATACGATTTGCATGTTCTGCATATCAATGTAAAAAGACATAAGGGAGTTTTTTATGCAGAAAATCAGAGAAAAAATGCAGGAGAAATTGTCTGAACAGGTGACTGCAAAATTTTATAAAACAATTCAGGAAGGTGTATATCAGGAACTGTATTCCAGAAAAAAGATTACCGCCGCACAATTAAACTTGCTAATGAATGGCAGAAAGATGGATAACGATAATCTTGAGAGGTAACACCATGCCAGAAAAGTTGTTTCGGGTTGCAGCATATGCAAGAGTATCTACGGATAAAAATGATCAGGCTAATTCTTTCATGAGTCAGAAAAACTATTTTACGGAATATATTACACATCATGAAGGATGGGAGTTTTCTGGAATTTATTATGACGAAGGGGTAAGCGGAACGCAAACTAAAAAGAGGACAGGTTTCAATCAAATGATAGAAGATGCCCTTTCGGGAAAATTTGATTTGATACTGACCAAAGAGGTTAGCCGTTTTGCCAGAAATACCGTGGATACATTATCTTATACCAGAAAGTTAATGTCTGCAGGGGTCGGTGTGATATTTACGATTGATCAGATTGACACAAGAGAAAGGGATGGAGAATTTCGTCTGACTATGATGGCAAGTATCGCACAGGAAGAAAGCCGAAAGACTTCTGAACGCGTAAAATGGGGACAGAAAAGGCGTATGGAGGATGGTGTGGTATTTGGACGGGATCTGCTTGGCTACACAGTAAAGAATGGTGTGCTTTTTATTAATGAGGATGAGGTGCCGGTTGTGGAAGCCATTTTCCATAAATACACGAATGAAAAGAAAGGAGCATCTGTCATTGCCAGAGAATTGCGTGAGGAAGGCTTCCGCCCGAAACACATTTCCCTATGGTCCAACACTGTAATTCTACGGATTCTTCACAATGAAAAATATGTGGGAGATTTATGTCAAAAGAAAACTTATACCCCGGATTATTTGACCCATAAGAAGAAGTACAATAAGGGCGAAGAGGAAAAGATATATATTAAAAACCATCATGATCCCATCATTTCCAGGGAGCTTTGGAACAGGACACAGGAAGAATTAAAGAGACGTTCTCCACGTGCAGGTCAAAAGGGGAAGCACAGCAACCGCTACTGGTGCAGCGGGAAAATCCATTGCGGCGAGTGCGGATGCCATTATGTCGGCAGGACGAAAAAACTCGCAACCGGTACATACAAAGCATGGCGCTGCTATCAGGCAGCTGTCCATGGTTCCCTGAAAATGGATATTGATGGGACAAAAGTTGGTTGTGATAATAATTCTATCAACGATAAGGCACTGCTTACCTGTATGAAATATTGTGTCAATCTTATCTGCCAAGACCAGAAACAACTGCGCCGGGAAATTCTATCCGATATTCAAGCCGTCTGCGGAGAGCAGGTTACAGCGATCAATGAAAACAAAATCCGGCAGAAGATTGATGCTATTGAGGAAAAGAAACGGAAATCCTTTGATGCCATGCTGGAGGGGATGCTTACAAAGGAGGACTTGAAAAAACAGACGGCATGGTATGATGATGAACTTTCCCGCTTACAAACTCTGATTGCAGAAAATGAGCAGAATAAAAAACAGTATAACAGTCAAAAGGAGCAAATGGGCGATTTGGAGAAAACGCTGGATGAAATTTTGTCCTTTCATAAGAAAAATGAAATACTGTATCGTGAAATATTGGAAAAAATTGTCCTTTACCGGGAACCCGAACGGGGGTGCAACCGTCTTGCCGTGTGGTTCAAATCTTTGCCCTTTGGCATACGTCTGAAAATTAAATCCACAGGTAAGGGCGAAGAATATCATACGGAGATACTGGAAGTAGAATTTGTGTCATGAAACGATAGGCGGTGTTTTCAAGGAGACTTGGGGATGCCGTATTTTTTACATTTTGGGTAACAACGAGTTTTTTATAGTAACTGTTTAGGGGCTGTGGTATAATGAAAATATAGATTCATTTGATAAAAATAGATAAAGAAAGATGCAAAGCATGAAAGGTGGCAAGTGTGTTATGGCACATCAGAATAAAAAAGATAGTATAGAAGCGACAGGCAAAAAACAGCAGATACGCAACAGTACCGTTGATTTTCTTGTGTTTACCAAGGATGCAGGAGACGATGGGATTGAGGTGCGGGTGCAGAACCACGACGTCTGGCTGACACAGAAAGCAATCGCACATCTTTTTGATGTGGATCGAAGTGTAGTCACAAAACATCTAAAGAACATCTTTGAGAGTGAGGAATTATCAGAAAAATCAACTTGTGCAAATTTTGCACAAGTTGCGGATAATGGAAAAACATATCAATACAAGTTTTATTCTCTAGCTGCTATTATTGCAGTAGGATATCGGACGAATTCTGTTAGGGCAACGCAGTTTCGCCAATGGGCGACGAGGGTGTTGGATACCTTCACAAAACAGGGGTATGTTCTGGATAAAGAACGTTTGATTAACGGGCAGATTTTTGATGAGGACTATTTTGAGCATTTGATTTCTGAAATTCAGGAAATTCGTGCCAGTGAAAGACGTTTTTATCAGAAGATTACAGATATTTATGCGACAGCAGTTGATTATTCAATAGACAGTGAAACAACCATAAATTTTTTTGCTACAGTTCAGAACAAAATGCACTACGCAGTTCATGGAAATACTGCGGCAGAAGTTATTGTAGAACGAGCAGACCATAACAAAGAGCATATGGGGCTGACTACATGGAGGAATGCGCCAAAAGGAAAAATTGTAAAGGCAGATGTATCTGTAGCGAAAAATTATCTTTCTGTAGATGAGATGCAGGAACTAAATGAGATTGTCACGATGTATCTTGATTATGCGACCAGACAGGCAAGGCGCCATATTCCGATGACAATGGAGGATTGGGCTTCTAAACTGGACGCGTTTCTGCAATTTAATGATGCAGAAATTTTGCATGACAAAGGAAAAGTGACAGCAGCGATTGCAAAGGCATTTGCGGAAAGTGAGTTTGAACAGTATAGGGTTATTCAGGATAGGTTGTATCAAAGCGATTTTGACAGGTTGCTGGAGGATGTAAAACGTGATGAAGATTAGTTAAATGAAACACATCATTTTTTCGATTAATCCATTGGGTGGAGGCATCCATAGCGATACGGCATGCTTCCGTCTGGTCGAGAGCATTCAACATGACAAAATCGTGAATTGTGCCTTGAATTTGTATTGCGGTCACGTCCACACCTGCAC
>CAYYGS010000037.1:0-13692 GCA_964471335.1 uncultured Jutongia sp. | reverse complement strand
ACAAAGATACTGGTAATCCCAACCCGCATAATCATTTCCTTCAGCCAGGTACGGAGCTCACGGCGCACCTTCGCATCAATGGCAGCAAACGGCTCATCCAGAAGCAGCAGATGCGGACTCGGCGCCAACGCTCTGGCAAAAGCCACACGTTGTCTCTGTCCACCGGAAAGCTGATGCGGATATCTCTTCCCAAGATCCTGCATCGAAATCAACTCCAGCAGTTCCTCCACCCGTTCCTTTTTTTCCGCTTTGCTCTTCTTCTGAATATCGAGCCCGAAAGCAATATTGTCCGCTACTGTCATATAACGGAACAGAGCATAATTCTGGAAGACAAATCCGATGCCTCTCTTACTGCCGGGAATGTCATTGACACGCTCCCCATCGATCAGGATATCTCCGGAATCCGGCCGGTCAAGCCCTGCAATCATACGCAGGATCGTCGTCTTTCCACTTCCGCTGGGGCCAAGCAGCGCCGCCAGGTGTCCCTTTTCTATGCCAAAGGTCACATCCTTAGAGGCCTGAAACCCGTCAAATGTCTTATTGATATTCTTCATTTCTACATACATAGCTTATCCTCCAAATTTATGCCTTTTTCTTCATCAACAGCGTTCTCAACACCAAAATAACGATCGCCATAATTACCAGAATCGAAGAAACAGCAAATGCTGCCGTCGTTTTAAACTCATTATATAATATTTCCACATGGAGAGGAAGCGTATTCGTCTTGCCTCTCAGATGACCGGAGATAACAGACACCGCTCCGAATTCTCCCATTGCTCTCGCCGTACAAAGAACCATACCATAAAGGAGCGCCCATCTCATATGCGGAAATGTAACTTTCGTGAAAATCCGGAAGGCTCCTGCCCCCATCAGGGCCGCTGCCTCCTCTTCGTCCTTCCCCTGCGCATTCAGAACAGGGAAGATTTCCCGGAAGACGAAAGGAAATGTCACAAAGATCGTCGCCAGGATCACACCTGGGACAGCAAAAACAATTTTGATCTGATGCTTTGTCAGAAAACCTCCCATCCAGCCCAGATTACCAAAAGTCAGACTGAACACGAGACCGGCAATTACCGGAGAAATCGAAAACGGAATATCAATCAGAGTTGCCAGAACCTGTTTTCCCCGGAAATAATACTTAGACAACAGCACAGCGGCGGCCACACCGAAAATCGTATTGACGATGACTGCCGACACAGTAGCCAGAAGTGTCAGCCACAATGCCTTGACCGTGTACTCATCTGTCACAGCACTTATGTACGCATTCCATCCCTCGCGAAGTGACCCGGTGACAACGACAATCAACGGTAACACCAGCATCAGTCCCAAAAACAAGATAGACACAGCAATCAATAATCTTCTCACACTGTTGCTTCCCTCCGTATCAAACGGCTCTACTACCTTTTGAACAGATGCGCCCTGATCAATCCCGCCAAATTTCTGCATTGCGATCTGAATCGAATTGATGGCCAACATCACAAGGAAAGAAATCAGAAGAAGCACAATCGCAATCGCCGTGGCATCCTCATATTTAAACTGCTCCAGCTTCGACATAATCAGAAGCGGTGCGATCTGCGTCTTGAAAGGGATATTTCCCGCGATAAATACAACGCTTCCGTACTCGCCGATCCCCCTTGCAAATGCCAGGCCAAAGCCCGCCAGCAATGCCGGCATAAGCTCCGGCAGGATCACGCGGAAAAAGATCTGGGTATGGCTGGCGCCAAGCATCATGGCCGCTTCCTCATAACCCCGATCCATTTTCTCCAGTACAGGCTGTACGGCACGCACGACAAAGGGAATTCCCACGAAAATCATCGCGATCGTGATTCCCACCTTTGTGTATGCTACCTCAATACCAAATCTGGCCAGAAAAGCCCCGATCCAGCCCTTATCTGTATAAAGCGTTGTCAATGCAATACCTGCCACAGCGGTAGGCAGCGCAAAAGGAAGCTCTATCATTCCATCTAACAGCTGCTTCCCCGGAAATTCATATCTTACTAAAACCCACGCCAAAATCACGCCCAGCAGACAATTGACCAGCGCCGCAAAAAATGCACACGAGAGGCTGACCCCATAGCCGCACATAATCTGACGAGATGTTACTACCTGCCAAAATTCGCTAATAGAAAGACGGCTCGCTGACCAGAATATAGATGCCAGAGGAATCAGGACGATGCAGCTAAGCATCGTCACTGTCACTCCCATGGTCAGTCCAAATCCCGGAATCACCCGAACCCCATGTTTATTTTTAACCTTTGGTATTCCCTGTTCTTCTTTTGGTGTTTCCTTGCCCATATCGTTACCCCGTTTCTATTCAGAATAAATCTGGTCAAATACTGCTCCGTCGTTGAAATAATCCTCATAGGCCTTATTCCATCCTCCGAAATCCTCAATCGTCACCAGTCTCATCTCCAGGTTAAAGGTATCGGAAAATTCCTGCAGTACCTTCTCATCAGACGGACGGTAGAAATGCTCTCCTGCCAGTCTCTGAGCCTCTTCAGAGTAGAGATATTCCAAATAACCCTTTGCTACTTCCTCTGTTCCACGCTTCTTTGCTACAGAATCCACGATTGCCACAGAAGGCTGTGCCAGAATACTGATACTCGGTGTAATGATCTCATACTGATCCGGATATTCCTCCATAGACAGATATGCCTCATTCTCCCATGCAATCAGCACGTCACCCTGTCCCTTTTCCACAAAGGTACTTGTCGCACCACGCGCACCGGAATCCAATACCAGCACATTCTTGTAAAGTGTCGTCATGAAGTCTTTGATCTTCGTCTCATCATTGCTGAACTTCTCCTGCGCAAAAGCCCATGCTGCCAGGAAGTTCCAGCATGCACCACCAGACGTCTTCGGATTCGGTGTGATAACCTCAACACCCTCTTTTACCAAATCATCCCAATCCTTGATTCCCTTTTCATTTCCCTTGCGTACCAGGAAGACGATCGTTGAAGTATACGGCGAGCTATCCCTGTCAAATTCCTTCTGCCAGCCGGTTTCAATCAGTCCGGCCTCCTCGATCGCCGTAATATCATGTTCAAGCGCCAGAGTTACTACATCGGCTTCATTTCCCTCGATTACGGAACGAGCCTGCGCGCCGGAACCACCATGAGAAGGATTTACAACTACATCCTGTCCCTTCTCCTGCTTCCAATGCTCAATAAACATCTCATTATATGCAGCATACAACTCTCTGGTCGGATCATAAGACACATTTGTAATCTCGATTGCGCCCCCCTTATCTCCTGAGCCTGAGGAAGCATCTCCTCCACCGGAACAGCCTGTCAAAACAGTTCCTGTCAGCATCGTTGTCGCCAGCAATAAAGAAAGTAATTTCTTTTTCATAATAATCCTCCATTCTGAGAACGCTTACGTTCCTATGCATTCATAACTTATTGATTTAGCCTGAGTATATTCATTCTTCATGGGAAAATCAACCATATATTTCATTTTTTTGATAAAATCATATTAAAATCAATATGAATCCATTTCTATTAATAAGGAAACACTATAATATCATGATAGATTTTACGCAGAATAAATTTTCATTCTGTAAGATGGAGGCTCATATGAAACAGACAACATCAAAAAAGAAAAAAATTGAAGTAAAAACAAGAGAAGACATAAAAAAACTTCCATTGGAAGAACAGACCAAATGGGAGATCGCAGATGAACTCGGACTTTTTGATAAGGTAACGGGCACTGGCTGGAAATCACTGACCAGCAAAGAAAGCGGAAGAATCGGCGGCATCCTCTCATCCCGTCAAAAAAGGGAACGTCAAGACGTTCCCCATGAGTAATCACCATGCTATACGCAAGCTCTTAGATAAGATTTTCCAACATTAATTGATTGTCTGGCAAATATAAGTAAGGTATTGTATGGTTCTCATCGCCATATATATTTTCCGCAAAACATTTACAGACCATCTCATATGTCGCCGCATTATATTTGACATCTAATGCCAGTGCGAGTTTACAAAAAAGTATAGGCGCAATCGAACGTCCCCAGCTGTCTCCATCCTCTTCGTTAATAATCGCCGGGGTGATCTCCATGCTCTGCCCGTTCACTGTATTTTTTACCGTAATATGTATCCTCTCTGCATCCTCATCCCGCACCAGAAGCATTTCACAGACTTCACCCTCTGTGCGGACTGTCACAGCCTCCTTCAGGCTTCCGCTCAAATCGGCATGTGACATAAATGCATCCTGCTTCCTTCTCCTGTTATCATATTGGATTATCTGGATCAGTTTATCAATGCTGGACTGATTTAATACGGAACTGTCAACCGATTTACTTTTGCTTGATAAAAAGTCCACCAATGTATCAATCTCATTCTGGTTCAGCAAAGAAAGATTCAGATTCTGTGTCTCATTCATATAAGTACCTCCTAATACATTACCCATTATTTACGCTCTCACCAAAAATCCTCACTGGCAACTATATTGCACTATTAATCAGTCACTATTATACCTTCTTATCCTCATCCTTGCAAGCCTTGATTTTTACAGATTTCTACCCTATAATAGGTTTATAATATGATTTTTAATATAGATACATATTCATTGTCATATAAACTAAACCTCAAAAAGGAGGCTGTACCATGACTTTAAAACATATTCGCATCTTTATTGCAGTATATCAAGAGCAAAGCATCACACGAGCGGCTGTAAAACTCGGTCTGACCCAGCCCGCCACCAGCCTGGCCGTTAAGGAACTGGAAGAATATTATCACACCCGTCTCTTTGAACGAAGCGGCAGGGGCATCCGTCCTACACAGGCAGGAGACCATCTCTACCCATCTGCCGTCCGCGTCCTCTCCTTATATGAAGAAATGGATCTGGAGATGAAAACATGGGATACGAATGGAAACCTTCGCATCGGCTCAAGTATCAGTATCGGCTCCTGTATCCTGCCACAGCTTATCAGTCGGTTTACAAAACACTACCCGGATCTGGATGTCTATGTCAAGGTAGACAGTTCTGATGTGATTGAGCGGGGGATTATGGAAAACCGGCTGGATTTTGCCTTGATCGAAGGTAATATCCATTCCGATAAGATCAAATCGCAGGTCTTTTTGGATGATGAGTTAATTCCCATCTGCGGCCGCTTTCACCGACTGGCAGATGCCAAAGATGTCGCGCTGGACGATCTAAAGGAGGAACGCTTTTTGATGCGTGAAAAAAACAGTGGAACCAGAGAGCTGACCGACTCCAATTTTGCCGTTCACGGCTTCCGCATTACGCCTGCCTGGGAGAGCACAAGCACCACCGCCCTGATCAACGCCGCCGCTGCCGGGCTTGGTATCTCGATCCTGCCCAAGCGGTTACTGGAAAAGCAGCTTCGCATGCATCAGATCTTTTCCTTTACGATCCAGGATATCGATTTAAGCCGCCACTATTCCCTCGTCTACCATGAAAACAAATATATCTCTCCCCCTATGCAGAACTTTTTTGATATGCTCCATCAAACAGAATCTCTTTGAGCAGGCATCGAATAATCGGTACCAGACAGGATTAAATCTGAAATTTATTTACATCCTCAATCAGAATTCCAACCTTCCCTTCAAGCTCTTCCACAACCTCACCGGAATCGTCTACCACCCTGGCAAGCTCCATAGACATTGCCGATGTCTGTTGCGCCACTGACGCATTATCCTGCGCTAAGCCATTTAAAACCGAAATAGACCCTGTAACATTTGTTCTCTGATCTTCCAGTTTCTGTGTCATTGTATCAATCGAATGCACAGAATCGACGCACTTTGACAACTCCTGATGCAGCTTTTCCATAATATTCTGCGTTTCCGTCAAAGAATTTACCTGCAGTTCAACCGCCTGATTAATTTCTTTCATTACCGAAACAGATCCCGCCGCATTATTCTGCAATTCATCTACAGTCTTGCTGATTTCCTCCACAGAGCTGGCAGACTGGTTTGCCAGCTTCGCAATCTCATCTGCAACGACCGAGAAGCCCTTGCCGGCTTCCCCTGCCCTTGCCGCCTCGATACTTGCATTCAGCGCAAGCAGCCCTGTCTGGTCTGATATTTCATTGATCAAATTCGCTGCCATATGTATCTGCTCAATCGATTTACTCGTATTTTCAGTCTGCTCCGCCATCGCAGAAATTTTTTCTCTTGTCTTATTATTAAATTCGATCAGCTTCTCCAATGTCTCCATCGACTGTTTGCTAATCCTGTTCATCTCTCCTGCATTTTTGTTCAGATTTGCAACCTCTGTTCCCGATTGACTGATCTGATCAGCCATTGCCATAACATTATTGTTCGCCTCATCTGTTGACGACGCCTGCTCTGTTACATTCTGTGCAATCGCATCCACGGCATTCGACACTTGTGAAATTGATTCCTTCATGTTGTTAAATGACGCATCAAATGTCCCCAATGCACCGTTTACATCATTCGACACTTCCGTAATTGCCTGTAACAGTCCACGCATATTATCCTGTGCCACCCGCAGGGAAGCCGCTGTCTGACCAATTTCAGTCTTACTGTTTACCGCGACATCCGTTGTCAGATTTCCTTCTGAAAGCTTCTCCGCAAAGCTCTGAATCTTCTTTAACGGGCTCACAACACGCTTTCCGAAAATAAATGCTACTGCAAGTGCTATCAGAATAACGATTACAAACACAACATCTGTTCTCAATAGAGAATTCTGGTACTCGTTGTCGATCGTCTTCTTCATATCGTTTTTGTCCGCTTCCATGTCATCTATGTAATTTCCGGTCGAAATCACCCAGCCCCACGGCTCATATATCTCAGAATATGCAATCTTCGGTGCAACGGTAACACCATCGGACTTCGTGAAATAGAACTGGTTGTATCCACCTTTATCTTTACTCTCGCACACCTTCATGATTTCCTGGATGATCATGACGCCATTCTGATCCTCCAGTGTATATCGGTTATCCCCCTCCTGCTCCGGCAGAATCGGATGCATCACAAGCACATATTCCGTATCATCAATCCAAAAATATCCGCTCTGGTCATCCCGGTATCGCATATTACGGATAATCTCCTTCGCGTCCTCCTTCGCCTGTTTCTCCGTCTTCTTCCCTGCCTCCACGCTGGCATTCTCATTCTCCAGAATAGAAATCGCACTTTGAATCTGTGACTTTATCTCCGTTTTATAACCCTCGTCTACTGCTTCTTCATATTTATTATAGGAAGAAGCCGACAGCGATTTGATTGAATAAACGGAATTCGCGCCAACTCCCAGTGCTGTAATGACAGCTATTGCTACACAAATCCCCATAATGGAACTAATTAAACTTTTTTTACCCTTTTTCATCTCATACCCCAACCTTCCCATAGATCGTAAAAATATATTCCTATACAGACATTATATACTTTATCACAAAGACTGTCAAAAAAAGGCTGCTATACGATAGTGTAAATTGTTCTTCGGAAAAATACAAGCAGAATAGCCCAGCGATGGGCTTGCGCCCTACGCCCTTGGGAATGTTATGATTGGCAGGCCCATGCCGCCGCCGCCAACGCCTGCCTGTTTTTGTAGAAGGCGGGTAGAAGCTGCCAATGGCGGACCGGCGCCTTTCCGCGGCATGTTTCCACACAACAGCAGGCAATTCCCCGCATTTCCAGCCAGGAACTGAATGCCCCCGGTGCCACCCTCTGTTCCCTCTGGATCATATATCCTGTTGCTTTCTGAACGCCAAACAGAAGCTTGGAAAACTGCGAATAATATATCAGGGGCCCCGTCTCATGATAATTGACGACCGCCAGCGGCTTTACTTCATCGATAAATGACGCCAAAGCCCTTGTCTCCGGTTCAGACAAAGGTTCCGTCCCTCCGTATTCCTGTGCGGCAGGCTGCGTGACCGGATTTTTCCTGAAATTATAATGAAAGTTACGATTGAGGTCTACTCCTCCCGCATTTGCCTTCCACCTCCTCGTCCCCTCTGCCGCCAGAGAGGCAACAAGCGCATGACGCCCCGGATCCTCCACAGCCGCAAGCCCTTTCTGGCTGATAGAGACACCGTCCGGATTCACCATCGGCAGTACATAGATACATACCTCATCCAAAAGCTCCCGGTAACTCTTTCCCTGAAAGCTCCCCCTGTCATATTGGATGCAAAGTTCCTCTACCAACAACATCATTAGCTGTGTATTCAACCACTCCCGGCCATGCATTGCCGCATCGACCACCACACATTTGGATGCCCTGGGATTTCCCAGACAGATTGCATAGATATTTCTTCCCTCCAGACTGTTGCCCAAAATCTGCACCCCGATTATCTGCTGCCGTTCATACCGCTCCCACAGCATCCAGACCTCTCTTCTCATCTGCTCGTAGGTATACATCCTCCGATGAATTGATACGATCCGCCTGCGCCCCGCACCTACCATAATATCATGCCCTTTCAGTGCCTGTGAGTTTGAACATAAACTCCGTTTACAATGCCACAGGCACAAAATTGCGTGTGAAAGGTTTCCTTCCACACGCAATCCATATCAAACCATTTTATTATCTTATGCAGGCATCGAATAATCGGTACCTGACAGGATTAAATCTGAAATTTATTTACATCCTCAATCAGAATTCCAACCTTCCCTTCAAGCTCTTCCACAACCTCACCGGAATCGTCTACCACCCTGGCAAGCTCCATAGACATTGCCGATGTCTGTTGCGCCACTGACGCATTATCCTGCGCTAAGCCATTTAAAACCGAAATAGACCCTGTAACATTTGTTCTCTGATCTTCCAGTTTCTGTGTCATTGTATCAATCGAATGCACAGAATCGACGCACTTTGACAACTCCTGATGCAGCTTTTCCATAATATTCTGCGTTTCCGTCAAAGAATTTACCTGCAGTTCAACCGCCTGATTAATTTCTTTCATTACCGAAACAGATCCCGCCGCATTATTCTGCAATTCATCTACAGTCTTGCTGATTTCCTCCACAGAGCTGGCAGACTGGTTTGCCAGCTTCGCAATCTCATCTGCAACGACCGAGAAGCCCTTGCCGGCTTCCCCTGCCCTTGCCGCCTCGATACTTGCATTCAGCGCAAGCAGCCCTGTCTGGTCTGATATTTCATTGATCAAATTCGCTGCCATATGTATCTGCTCAATCGATTTACTCGTATTTTCAGTCTGCTCCGCCATCGCAGAAATTTTTTCTCTTGTCTTATTATTAAATTCGATCAGCTTCTCCAATGTCTCCATCGACTGTTTGCTAATCCTGTTCATCTCTCCTGCATTTTTGTTCAGATTTGCAACCTCTGTTCCCGATTGACTGATCTGATCAGCCATTGCCATAACATTATTGTTCGCCTCATCTGTTGACGACGCCTGCTCTGTTACATTCTGTGCAATCGCATCCACGGCATTCGACACTTGTGAAATTGATTCCTTCATGTTGTTAAATGACGCATCAAATGTCCCCAATGCACCGTTTACATCATTCGACACTTCCGTAATTGCCTGTAACAGTCCACGCATATTATCCTGTGCCACCCGCAGGGAAGCCGCTGTCTGACCAATTTCAGTCTTACTGTTTACCGCGACATCCGTTGTCAGATTTCCTTCTGAAAGCTTCTCCGCAAAGCTCTGAATCTTCTTTAACGGGCTCACAACACGCTTTCCGAAAATAAATGCTACTGCAAGTGCTATCAGAATAACGATTACAAACACAACATCTGTTCTCAATAGAGAATTCTGGTACTCGTTGTCGATCGTCTTCTTCATATCGTTTTTGTCCGCTTCCATGTCATCTATGTAATTTCCGGTCGAAATCACCCAGCCCCACGGCTCATATATCTCAGAATATGCAATCTTCGGTGCAACGGTAACACCATCGGACTTCGTGAAATAGAACTGGTTGTATCCACCTTTATCTTTACTCTCGCACACCTTCATGATTTCCTGGATGATCATGACGCCATTCTGATCCTCCAGTGTATATCGGTTATCCCCCTCCTGCTCCGGCAGAATCGGATGCATCACAAGCACATATTCCGTATCATCAATCCAAAAATATCCGCTCTGGTCATCCCGGTATCGCATATTACGGATAATCTCCTTCGCGTCCTCCTTCGCCTGTTTCTCCGTCTTCTTCCCTGCCTCCACGCTGGCATTCTCATTCTCCAGAATAGAAATCGCACTTTGAATCTGTGACTTTATCTCCGTTTTATAACCCTCGTCTACTGCTTCTTCATATTTATTATAGGAAGAACCAGACAGCTTTTTAATTGTAATAACGGAGTTCCCGCCAACTCCCAGTGCTGTAAGGATAGATACTGCTGCACATATCCACATAACGGAACTGATTAAACTTTTTTTACCTTTTTTCATCTCATACCCCAACCTTCCCATAGATTGTAAAAACATATTCCTACACAGACATTATAAACTTTATCCAAAAAGCTGTCAAAAAAAGACTGCTATACCTTACAAAAGTATAACAGTCCGTTTGTAATCCCCATACAGCCTGCCACACCGGCAGGCATTTTCCATCGCTAAAATAGCGCTTTCTCTGTCGATCTCCCGTCCCCATCAGGCAACGGCAAATCCACTCAGTTCCTTTTCTAACACCTTCTGCTCTTCCTTATCACAATTTCCCTTTAATAACAATGTCTTTCTCAGATCCATTGTCAAAATCCCTAAAAGGGACTTTGCATCTACACAATATGCACCGCAGTATAAATCAAAATCATTATCAAACTTCGATAAGATCTTTACAAAACGGCTCACATCATCCACACTTTTAAAGCTAACTGATATCTGTTCTCTCATGTCTATCACCCTTTCTGATTTCAGTGCAGCTTTGCTTTCCCCCATTTCATAATGTTTTACCACAGTTTCTCCAAAAAAGAAAGCCCTTCCTTACGATTTTTTACACTTTATTCAAAATTTCAGGCAAATGTGCAAAAAAACGGGAGAAATAAATTTATTTTTGTGAAATATTAATGTGAATTTCTGTTAAGCCTCTTTCGCACATCATGCGTTCTTTATCATTTCCGTAATCTTAAGCGCCTTTCCCAGATCACCATCCACACGAATCTTGTGCAGTGTATAAGCCATAACCGGATCCATCTTACCGGCAATGATTTTAAAAAGCACATCAGAGGTACAATAAAAGATTGCATCCCTGTCATAATACTCATACGGCTCAATATAGAGCTTACCATCCTTCACCTCAGAATAAAAGATGCCCTCGTCTTCTCCTTCGATATTAAACTGAAATGCCAAATGCTCTGTAATATGGCTTACATCTGCATCCTTAAACATCCCCTTAAACTTCTCAAACGTCTCTTCGTATGTCATAATATCCCTCATTTCTGTGCACGTTTTTTCACAAGCAATTAATATTGTACCATTTGCTTTCACGGACTTTGTGTCAGGTGCACGCAAACACAAAGTTCTTATATAAAATACAAATATATTATAACGGATCGCCTGATATCTGTCAAAAGAAACGTCCAACGCAGCCATAACTTTATTTCATTTACACTTGTTTTATGTTACAATGACAAGCAGGGAAATTACTCTGGCACAAAATAACGAGCAGTTTTCTATTATAGTAAAATACAACATAGGAGAAATCACATGAGACAGTTATACTTTACCCGTCACGGACAGACGATATGGAATGTAGAAAATAAGATTTGCGGCGCTACGGATATTGCTCTGACAGAGCTGGGCCATCAGCAGGCCAAAGCTTTGGGACAGCGGATCGCCGAACAGAAACTTCCGATCGACGAAATCCTCTGCTCCCCTCTGTGCCGCGCTTACGATACAGCCTGTCATATCAGTGAGGCAACAGGGATTCCCATGCAGGCAGACCCACGTCTCCGGGAGCAGAATTTCGGACGCTTTGAAGCCACCGCACGAAACGGAGAAGAATTTCAACAGACGAAACGAAGCTTTATCAACCATTTTGACGGCGGGGAATCCATGTTCCAGATGGCACAACGGATTTACAATCTTCTCGATGAGATCAAAAACGACCCTGACGGGAAAAATGTCCTTCTCGTTGCACATAACGGCATCGCCAGAGTCGTGTGTTCCTATTTTCAGGACATGACCAACGAGGAGTACGCAAGTTTTGGCATAGATAACTGCGAGCTGCTGACCTTTCCATGGTAAGCGGTGTCCCAAACATGATCAACGTCAGGATTCCTCTTTGATGATGACCTCTTTCCCCTCGTATTCACCGCATATATAAGGAATCTGGCATAATACATTTTTCACATCCTCAAATAGCACGCTTTTGCGGGAAAGCTGCATTTTCAAATCATAAACGGTTTTATTTAAATCTAAATAAATGTTCTGCTCTTTTTCCATTTCGTCCTGGATATGCTCTGCCTTTTTCTGAGCTGACTGTGCATGGACAACCGTTTTTCCCGTCCTTTCCCTGACTTCCTGGGCGATGGTATTGAAATCGCGGATGGCACTCTGCGTATCTTGGGCGCTCTCCACATTGCTGTCTACCAACCCATTCATAGCCTCAAAACACTCCAGAAGTTTTCCTTCCTTATTCTTTACATTAGACATGGTTCCATTGATTTCATCCACCAGTTTCTTGGTCTGGGCAGACAACGCATTGATCTCATCCGCAACAACAGCAAACCCTTTTCCTGCCTCCCCTGCCCGGGCAGCTTCGATACTGGCGTTTAGTGCAAGCAGGTTTGTCTGGGATGCAATAGATGCAATATTGTCCGCCGTCTGGCCAATCGCGTTAAATGCCAGTTCAAAATTATCCAGCACATCATGTATTTCATTGACGGAATCCTTGATATGTGCAATCTCGCTGATAAGTACAGACATTTTCTGGTTACCGTTCTCGCTTGTTCCCACAATTGTGTCTGCAATGCTCTGCAATTCCTCATTCACGGTAAGAATATCGGCAAACTGCACATTGAACTGGCTGACGTCTTCCATGATCAATGTGGATTCTTCCTTAAGATCATCCACCACCGTCTCAATGGCATTCATATCACGCATGGCCTGTATGTCTTCCTGCGTAATGGCGTCCTGCTTTCTTTCTAAAAACCTTATGGCATCCAGAATAGAACTCAAATGAATCCTGGATGTTTTTATCTCTTTTTCTTTACTCTTTTTACGAAACATTTCCTACTCCTATCTGTCTTTTGTGAAAATCACACAGACCATGGACTGGTTGACATGCTGCTCAATATACTGCTCTCCGTCTCCCACAACGCCCCAGTGACATCCCCTGCCCATAGAGTTCATCATTCCTGCATATGTACTGGTATAATTATTCATGTCAAAAAACAGGTAACGCAGAATACAGTTTACGGACAGGATTCCGGCAACACTTCGGGAATCTGTCAGTTTTTTCATGTTTTCCGTGATATATTTCTGATATTCCTCCGCAATATGTGTAAAAGCGATCACATCATTTTCCAGAATGTTTTTATAAGTCGAAATACTTCTGTCGGGGTTAAAACTGAAAATAGCTGTGATATAGCTGTCTGCCCCTACGATACGACTGAGGGGATTTTTAAATACCCCGTCTCCCACGGTGGCTTGGGTATAACCCAATTCCTCCTCATAGACATCCATTGCCTTGCGTCCGTCTATCTCATAAATAGTACGTTTGTCTGCGGATACTTTTGTAACGGCATGGGTGATTTCACTTGCGTGGTACAGGTTCTCCTTGAAAATCTCAATGGATCCCATTTTGCTTCCAA
>CAYYGS010000036.1:676-13758 GCA_964471335.1 uncultured Jutongia sp. | reverse complement strand
GAATTAACAGCGCGTGTGGAGGCACATCTGCGAAGAGAAAAACGGGGAAGCCGCAGAAATGTAAAAATGCTTGGCGATTTGGTGATTGATTACAATGAGAGAAGTGTATACTTTCTGGATTGTCCGATTTCGTTTTCGAAGAAAGAGTTTGATGTGATTCAGTTTCTGTCTTTAAATGAGGGACAGGTTTTCACGAGAGAAGTTTTGTATGAGCGTATCTGGGGGTATCTTGCGGAGGAAAACAGCGACGTTCTGAAAGAACATGTCCGCAGGATTCGAGGGAAATTTCAGGAAGCGACAGGTTGTAAATATATTGAGACGGTATGGGGGATCGGTTATAAATGGATGAAAGAAAAAGAACAATAAAAAGGTCATTCTACTATTATATTTTTACTCTGTTTGCGGTGGTCTTATTTTTATCGGGGATCACCGTAAAAGTTTGTACCGATATGCGTGATAAAATTATTGCATCCCACGCATATATACATGTTCCGCAGGAAGATATGGCAGGGGAGGACGAATTGGGATATGCATATGGGGGAACGTATGTTATTCTTCCGGATGATATATCAGGACAGAATGGAACGGGGGATTCTGGAAGTGATGATCCGAAGGAGTATACAAAACAGGACAGGCTGCTTTGCCATTTGTTTGAAATACTGACCGTTTTTCTTCCTTTTCTGTTTTTGTGCATTGGGATATGGGTGGCTGGTTCCATCTTTTATTCCAGAAAGCTGAAAGAACCATTTCGTTTGCTGAACGATGGGATTGCACACATAGAAAATGGGGATTTGGATTTTTCGCTGGATTATCAGCAGCAGGATGAACTGGGGGATTTGTGCAGGGCATTTGAAACAATGCGCCAGAAAGTTTTGGAAAATAATATTGAAATGTGGAATATGGCGGAGGAGAGAAAGAAGCTGAATGCCAGTGTGGCGCATGACCTGCGTACACCGGTTACCGTCATAAAAGGCTACAGTGAATATTTGATGAACCATCTGGATACGGATTGCGTTTCACAGGAAAAACAGGGGGAAATACTTTCTTATATCCAGAATGCGGCGAGTCGTCTTGAGGCGTATGCGGAATCGGTGCATCATATTCATATGCTGGAACATCTTGATCTGGAATTCAGCGAGACAGATTTAACCCGGCTCTCTGCTGAAATTACATCTGCCCTGAAAGTGATCGCAGAGAAAGAGGACAGGATCGTTTCCGTATCGTCCCATTTGCCGGAAGAAAAGGTTTCGGTCTCAGTGGTGGCTGTTTTTCGTATTCTGGAAAATATTGTACAGAATGCCTGTTATTACAGTAAAAAGAAGATTTTCGTGGAATTGGGGAAAAGGGGCGAATATCTTGAGATCACGGTAACAGACGACGGGGATGGATTTTCAGAAAAGTCGATCATCAAAGCTTTTTCTCCTTATTATAAAGAGGAGGGGAAGGAAGATCATTATGGGATGGGGCTTGCCGTATGTAAAATTCTTTCCAGAAAGCATGGGGGAGATATTCTATTAAGTAATGATGGGGATGGGGGAGCGAAAGTATTTGTAAAATTGAAATTATGGAAAAAATGAAAAAGTTTTCTTTTATTTGACGGAATGTTGACATTATGTCTTTATACTTCTTTTATGGTTAGTCTGGCGGCGTTATTGGGCCAGATCACAATAATTGTAAAAGGAGGTTCTTATGAGTATTGAAATTCATTCATTGCAAAAGAAATTTGGTTCACATGTAGTATTACAGGATCTCACAGCAACGATTGACAGGGGAATGTACGGACTGCTCGGCCGTAACGGGGCGGGGAAAACGACGCTTATGAAGGTGCTGGCAACACTGTTAAAACCTTCCGGAGGCGATGTAAAAGTGAACGGGGTGTCTGTCAGGGACGTGAAGAAAATCAGAAAAATGACGGGATATCTGCCGCAGGACTTTTCTTTTTATCCCAACATGACAGTATATGACAGTATGAAATACATGGCGGCGCTGTCCGGGATGTCTGTTTCATCACAGGATAGAGATATTTCATTACTGCTGCAAAAGGTCAATTTGTGGGACAGAAGGAAAAAGAAAATCAGGACATTATCCGGGGGGATGGTCAGACGGCTGGGAATTGCACAGGCTTTGCTAAATAATCCGAAAATTTTAGTGGCTGACGAGCCCACAAGCGGTCTTGATCCGGAGGAACGGCTGAGAATTTATAATCTTCTGGGAGAGTATGCTGAGAAAAACATTGTCATACTGTCGACTCATATTGCAGGTGATATTGAAGCAACCTGTACCAGCGTAGGTGTTTTAGAGTCCGGCAGAATGATTTTTCACGGCTCTGTGGGGGAATTAGCAGAATTAGCAAAGGGAAAAGTATATGAAGTGACGGTTCCAAAGGGGGCGAAAGAGACTGTAAAAGGGTATAAATGTGTCATATCAGGCAGAAATGACGGAATGAATGTCCATATGAGGGTGTTAAGCGAACATGATCTTACTGTTTCAGGGGCTGTTTCCTGTGATCCGACAGTAGAGGACGGTTACATGGCGCTTTTAAACACTGTGGCTGACAGGGAGGAGGGGCTTGATGAGGCGATTATTTATACTGGAGTGTAAAAAAATAGTAACAGGTATTATTTACTGGCTGTTTGTGGCTGCTTTGGCAGTTGTGTTCTGGCTTAATTACGGGAATGTGGATGGGGAACAGATCAGAGATGTTTCTAGTCCGTCTTCCCTGTTTTACCAGGCGCAGGATGGACAATATCCGGAGGGGCAGGATTATTTATCAGGAAAAGACAGACAAAACCAGATGATGCAGGGGCTGACAAAAAAACTATTACACAGCTATAAGAATAATTCATATGAGTACTATCCGTTTGGTTATTTTAAGACAAAAGTGTTTTCAGATTCAGAGCAGAAGACTGTTCTGGGGTATTTGCAGGAGATCACAGGGTTAGATCAGACGGAACTTCTGAAGGATACAGGGGAAATAAACGAAACAGTCCCGGAACAGGCAGAGGAAGCTGAAATGTCGGAAGAGACAAGTGATTTGGATAAATCAGGGGGATCGGAAGAGGATTCGGATTCTTCTGGAATTGGCGTATCAGGAAAAGGGAAGTATGTAGCGGAACCGGGGACAGGCAGAATGAACGAAGCCGGGCAATATAAATTCCGGCCGGATGAATGGGAATATGTCGAAAACTCTTCTGATTCTGCCGGGGAGTTTTCTATACGGGTTTCTTTTCAGAGGTTTATGGAAATTATGGATGAAATGAGTGGCATGATTGGAAACAACTCGTATTTTAGCAGAGCGCTGATTGATCTTTACTATGGTGATAATGATATGGAGGATTCTCCGATTACGTTAAAGCAGCATGAAGAATTTTATAACAGGGATCAGATTACGGGGGCATTTGCAAGATACTACTGTGACAGTATCGCACTGGCAGTATTGGTGCTGCCGGTATTTGTAATCGCTGCAATGATGGCAGGAGACAGACGGAATAAGGTGATGGAATCTGTATATACAAAACCCATATCCGGCTTTCAACTGATTCTTATAAGATATCTTGCGGCAGTTGGGATGATGTTAATGCCTGTTTTGCTTCTGCCTGTCAGAAGCTTTATCATTCTTGCCCGATACGCAGATTCGACAGGGACTGCCATAGATCTGTTTGCATTTCCAAAATATATTTTTGGATGGATTTTGCCAACACTCCTATTTGTTGCAGCACTCAGCCTTTTTCTGAATGTTTTGGCAGGATGTTCGATATCTGTTCTGGCGATGGGAACTTTCTGGATTTTCTTCAGGTCGTCTGTTGGTAAATTGGCAGGAGGAAATTATGAATTATGCGATATAGCTATCCGGCATAATACGCTGAAAGGATTCGGAAGAATGATGCAGCATCTGGATCTGCTTGTCATGAACAGGATATTGATAACGGGTATCAGTTTTTTGGTTGTATTGTTTTCGGTATGGATTTACGAGTTGAAAAGAAGGGGAGGATTACGCTTTCATGTACGGGAATTTATACATTATCGTAAAAGAGAATTGTAAAATCGCGTTCCGGCAGGGGGTATGCGCAGCTGTTATGTTTCTCTTCCTGATTCCGCATATATATGGTATCGTAAATCTGAATTGCGAAAAAGCTGCGGACTGTCTCGGAAGACTCGTCGCTTTAGCTGGTATCCCGTTGTTTGTTTTCCTGCTAAAACCGGAGCAGGATTCCGGTCTCCGGGACATCATCTTAATGAAACAATTTCCATATGGCATCAGTATATTTCTGCGCATGATTTTTGCGGTATTTTTTTCGGTAGTGCTCATCTGTTTTTTTGAATCGTATATGCTGTATCAGGGGTGCGATTTTCCCATCGGAATATATACAGTCCGGACAGTCGGGGTCAGTATACTGGCCGGTGGGGTGGGACTTCTGGGCAGTGCCGTGTTCAGAAAGACTCTGGCAGGATTATTGGTGTCTGTTGGTTTTGTATTTCTGTTTTATGACAACTTTACCGGAATGGTTTTGGAAGGAATTCCTGGATTTGTGCTGGTGATCGAAGTGTTATTATATAGCAGTATTTTATTCTTGTGCAAAAAATAAAAGAAAGGTTGGATATAATTATGATGATTATCCCGATTTGTTTTTTTTTCTGTTGTAAGGATAAAATGAGGAGTATATAATGTGGATAAATGAAGATTTCAAGGAGACAACCTGACATGTTTCAGGACAGTATGCTGCTGTGGAAGGAGATATCGATATGAAATTTGATACAAATAATCTTGAGTGGACAAGGGAACCTGAGCAATATAAAATTGACAAAGATAAAATAGAAATAGTGACAATGCCACAAACAGATCTCTGGCAGCGAACGTATTATCATTTTAGAAATGATAATGCACCTGTATTACAGTTGGAAACAGAAGAAAAATTTTTTTCTTTTGTTGTTAAAACGGACTTTACAGAGAGCAATCATCGCTTTGACCAGTGCGGCATTGTTATGTATCTTGACAGTGAAAACTGGTTGAAAGGTTCGGTAGAATATGAAAACGAAGAATTCCAGCATCTTGGGAGTGTTGTAACAAATCATGGCTATTCTGATTGGGCAACAACAGCGATCCCGGCAGATATTAAGACGATGTGGTATAGATTCAGCCGTCGGGAAGATGATTATTGTATCGAATGTTCCACGGATGGATTGTCCTTTACACAAATGCGCGTCTGCCACATGTGGGAGGGGGCAGAAAAAATAAAGTTTGGAGTGTATGCCTGCAGTCCGGAGCAATCAACCTTCAAAGCAGTTTTTACGGAGATGCAGATTACGGAATGTATGTGGAAAGCGCATGATGGGCAGGCTCCCGATATGGAATAATACATGAATTTGATGTCCGGATTAGAAATGGATGAAAATTTGAATGAAGAAACCTGCACCACTGTGAATAAGAATATTAAATTGACAGAGAAATTCCCTAATAGTATAATGAATGAAGTGTGTAGTATTATATTATAGAAACAGGCAGCCGGGCTTGGCTGGCGGAAATGAGGTAAAAATGAAACAGAAATTGCGTATGATTGCTGCAGTGCTTGTTTTTGCTCTGGCAGTAACACAACTTCCTCCATCGGACATGGTTCGCGTTCATGCGGAGGAAAACAGTACATCTTTGTCTGGCGGAGAGGGCATCCGCAGCTATACAGATGCAGATGGAAATGTCTTTTTAGGTGGCAAGTATATTGAAGTAGGAATCTCAAGGGCAGGTTCGTTTGGTACTACAAGGTCCGCCCCTACAAAAGAGAACAGTGTGACAGATGATAAGACAGGGCGCACGATTTGGTTTCACCCCTGTGGAATAGATGTCGAGAGCAGGGATTCGCTTGGTATGGTTTCCAATGGAGAGGAAGACGGTGATGAGAGTGGATGGAATGCACTGACATCAGATTACTTCCTGCCTGAGTTAGTAAAGGAGGGATGGATGCTGGGATGGGATGAGTCGTGTCAGGCCAGTGGATGCCAGGCAGGCACCCAGACGATGCAGAATACGGGAATACGCTCAGCAAAAACAGTGAATAAAAGTACTGCTTATGAGGCATGTGCGGAGACGACGATTATCACAACAACGAATATGCAGATTACCCAGACGGTATCATTTGCGTTGGAGGATAAGAATTTCCGTACCACGGTGAGCATTAAAAACATTGGCTCAACGACCAGAAAGGATGTTCGTTTTCTCCGCGGTTTTGACCCGGATCAGGGACGTCTGATTGCTTCATCTGTAAATCATCTTGCATATACATATAATGTAATTGGAAATGAAGAACTCGATGAAAATGGTATTTCCGTGACCGCTTATGCAAAAAGGCTTGTGGATGGGAAGCCGACAGACGAAAATACGACGCCGTTTATTTATTTTACAGAGGATGAGAGGGCGCATGCAGGATGGAAGTCAAGTACGGAGCTTGACGGAACCGATCTTTTTGCAATTGATAATCCGGCTTCCCCGAAGGATGTCTATCATTTGAGTAATGATAAAGACGGAAATGGTGAATATGGGGATTGTGCTATTTTCCTTTATTTCGATTTTCCGGAAATCGCTGCCGGCGAGGAAGTGACCACTTCTTATTATTCGAGTATGGATACCAACATTCTCACAGCTGCAGAAGGCCTGCTTCGACTGGATATTTCTGATGTAGACAGAGACACAGAGATTCCGAACCGTAGCACCAAAAAGGTGAATGCGTCTGTTCGGGCAGAGATTACAGGTGTAGATCCGGCAGAATGTGATGTGACGTATCAGTGGTATCAGATTACCCCGCATACCATTCCGGCTACGCCGGCATCAGTAACCAGTGGGCAGGTTATAGAAGGTGCCGGATCAGATCACTTCTCTTTCTCACCATCCGGCGAGGAGGAGGATGCAGGTACATATTATATTTATTGTGTGGTAACTGCTGCAACACTTGATGGCAAACAGACGGTTACAAAGGAATCTAAAAAATTAAAAATCGAAGTATATAATGAATACAATGTGACTTATGATGCAAATGGAGGAACCGGCGCGATTGCCGGGAGAACGGGTATTCGGCAGGGAAGTGAGATTCAGGCAGCTTCTGCTAACACCCTGACACCGCCGGAAGCAGATCAGATCTTTAGCTGCTGGAATACAGAGGCAGATGGTTCAGGAAAAAATATTCCTGCCGGACACATGTTATCGGTTAACAAAGATATCACATTATATGCGCAGTGGAGGACACAGTCTTCCATACAATTCACGGTTTCCCTGGATGGGGAGAAGCTGACAGATGAGGACGATGCATTTTTCTTCCGGGTTGGAAAGGACGATGCGGAAAAACCGCAGGATTTTAAAGATACAGATTTCCTGACGGATCGCTGGCAATGTGATGAATTAGAAGAGGATACAGAATACAGGATATACATTTATCATGTCGCACAGGTTGGCAATCGGCTGATTGGAGTATCCGATCTGTTTACAACAGATGAGACGGATCCGATTGATGTGAAAATGTATACGATTGGATGGGACATTAATGAGGATGACAGGGTAGATGAGGAAACAATCGTTATGGCAGGAGAAATGCCTTCTCATGCCGATCCATCGAAAGCTTCTAATGCGCAGTATACTTATATATTTGACGGATGGGAGCCGAAGCTTGTAAAAGCAACTGCAAAGAAGACGTATTCCGCACAGTTTCGTCAGACAGAAAATAAATATCATGTGATTCTGCCGGCATCAGGCGTTGCAAACGGATATACTGTTCTGCCCGAGGCGGGCAGCCAGACAACGGTCAATTACGGAGGAAGCTATTCCTTCCGTCTGAGGACAGAAATGGGCTGGAACCCGGCAGCATGGGTAGTTACCGTGAATGATATCCGATTAATTCCGGATGCAGAGGGCATTTATCATATTAGAAATATTGGAGTAGATGGCAGAGATGCTGAGGTGGCGATAACATCCAGTGAATCAAAGCAGCTGCCGGTTGTTGCCGCTTGTGTTGTTACAGATGTCACAAAGAATCAGGCGACAGTACAATTTACCTGCCGTCATGCTTCTGACTATTATCTGATTCTTTACAGGACAGAAGAGAAGCCATCCCTGACGATGGAAGAGGCGATGGAGATCATTGCAGAAGACAATATAAATGATCAGATCGCAGGGCAGCCATTAGCAGTGGATCATGGACGTGTGACAGATGAGGAGACAGCCTGTCTGCTGGAAGGACTCCAGGAGAACACAGGATATACCGTATATGTTATTGCCAGAAATACAGCATATGATTATTCGTCGCTTGTGCGGGTTGGTTTCAGGACGTTAGGAACGGGAGTACCAGGTCCGGTATCAACGAGTTCAACCATTCCGGGAACTACTGGTTCACCGAGTATGGTGCCGACGGGTTCATCTATTCCAGGAACCACTGGTTCGCCGAGTACGGTGCCGACAGGTTCATCCATTCCGAATGTTTCCGGCTCACCGAGCCAGACACCGATAGGTTCAGGCCTTCCGAATGTTTCCGGTTCACCGAGCCAGGCACCGACAGGTTCAGACGCTCCGGGCGTTTCCAGTTTGCCGAGTCCGACAGTACCGATCGTGCCGAGTGATGCACCGGCGAATCCTACTGCGCCAGCGGGTATTTTGCCAAATCAGGATAATATTGACAAAGTAATCGCTGCCATTACAGGAATTGGATCGGTATCTTTGACGGATGATGCGAAGAAGAGGATTGAAGCGGCCAGGGCGGCATATGATTCGCTGACCCTGATGGAGAAGGCATTACTGCCGGATGTCTACTACAGAATGTTAATTCGGGCCGAGCAGGATTATCTGTTATTGAAGAGTACAGGTGATATATGGAAAAACGCTACCGTTGCCCAGCTGGAAGAAGTCGTTTTAAATCAAAATACGGACGAAGATATTGAAGGAAGTATTTATAACAAGATCCGTGCCCGTCTTGTTCCAAAGTCTGACACGGTACAGCAGCTTCGCTGGCACCGCGTAGAGGAAGCGGATGGATATATCATTTATGGAAATAAATGCGGTCTTATTTATAAGATGAAACGGCTGAAAACGGTAAAGAAAAATGATATTACAAGCTGGACACGCAGGAATCAGAAGCCGGGTACTTATTACAAATATATTGTCGCTGCCTATCGGAAGGTAGATGGTGAGAAGAAAATAGTATCTGTGTCAAAGAGTGTCCACAGTATAACAAATGGCGGCAAATATAGAGATCCTAAGGGTGTGAAACTGAATCGTTCTTCTCGCACCACAAAGGTCAAAGGAAAGGTGAAGATTACAGGGCATTTGGTTCTGGCACCGAAGACGCGTATGAAATATCACGTAAAAACGCTTCGTTTTGAGTCTTCTAATCCATTGATCGCCAGAGTGAACAAGAATGGAAGAGTGACTGGTGTCAAAAAAGGTAAGACGACCATTTTTGTATATGCACAGAATGGATTATACAAAAAGTTCAAAATTACAGTAACTGATTAATGCCAGTATACGGATCATAATTCATTGATGTATTAGGTTGAAAATGATTTTCATATCACAAAAACCCCGGTTGAGTAACCGGGGTTTTTATCTATTCATCAGATCATCAGATATTTTCCGTCCTTGTGGATCAGCTCTTTTGTTCTCGGATCTGGCTGCCCAAAGCCTGCATATATATATGCTCCGCTTCCGTCAAAACATTTCTCGCCCTTTTCGTTAACTGTTACAAAAGCAGAAGCGGGTATGGTCATCTCAACGGATTTTTCCTCTCCTGGTTTTAAGGAGACTCTGCAAAAGGCGGCAAGCCTTGGATTTGGAACCTCGTTTTCCGAGTCTTTTATGTGTACATAAATCTGGATCACATCTTCCGTTGCCGTATTTCCTCTGTTGGCTGCCTGGACAGATACCCTTGCGTCTTCATGGATTAATTCCTTAAAGTTTAATTCATCTTTCCAGTTCAGACCTGTAATGCGGGTGTCTCCATAGGTCAGTCCATAGCCGAATGGATAAAGCGGCTTCTTTTTCAGAAAACGGTATGTCCGTCCTTCCATAGAATAGTCCGTAAATTCCGGCATTTCGTCCAAGTCTGTGTAGAGCGTGATTGGCAGCTTGCCTGAAGGAGAAACATCTCCAAACAGAATGTCAGCAATATCCCTTCCTCCTCTTGCGCCGGGATACCACAGCTGCAGGATAGCAGATGCGTGTTCACTTGCATAATTCAGATCCATGGCGCTTCCTGACATCATGCAGACAATAAAGGGCACGCCGGTGCCGGCAATGGTTTCCAGCAGTTTGATTTGGGACTCCGGCAATTTCAGATCCTTTTTGTCGCCGGATGCATATTCATTTCCTGTATCGCCTTCTTCGCCTTCCAGCGTTTCATCCAGTCCGAGACACAGCACCACCAAATCGGAATGTCTTGCAACGGACAACGCCTCTGATATTCTGTCATTTGCCTTTGCCAGTCCCTCCTCTCTGTCAAGAAATAAATGACAGCCGACAGAATAGAGGACTCTCACATCGTCTTTGACATAATCCTGAATGCCCTCCAGTACCGTAATGTATCGGGAGGAGGTGCCATGATAATTTCCGATCAATGCCTCTCTGCTGTTTGCATTAGGTCCGATTACGCCAATCGTTTTTAAATTCTCTTTCTTTAATGGGAGAATCCCATCATTCTTTAACAGGACAACACTCTCTCTTGTCGCTCTTGCGGCAAGTTCCAGATGTTCTTTACACTCCACCTTTTCATACGAAATGTTGTCGTACTCTGTCTCATCAAACATTCCCAGCAGGAAACGTGTGGTGAAAAGCCGTATGGCGGAACGCCTGATATGCTCTAATGGGAGAATGCCCTCCTCGTAGGCTGACATGATTTTTTGATAGGTACAGCCGCAGTTGACATCGCAGCCCTTTTCCAGCGCCAGCTTCACGCTTTCCTCCGGGCGTCCTGTGACTTTATGGTGTTCATGGAAATCCTGAACTGCCCAACAATCGGACACATAGTGTCCCTTAAAATCCCATTGGTCGCGGAGCACCTCATCCATCAGATAGCTATGTGCGCAACAAGGCTCTCCGTTGGTGCGGTTATAGGCGCCCATGACAGATTCTACCTGTCCTTCTGTGACGCATGCCTCAAATGCCGGCAGATAAGTCCGCCACATTTCCTGTAAGTCTGTCCTGGCATCAAAATAGTGGCGCATATTCTCCGGCCCTGAGTGTACTGCAAAATGTTTTGCACACGCCGCCGTCCTCAGATAATCGCCATCACCCTGAAGGCCTTTGATAAAAGAAACGCCCAGCCTGCTGATGAGAAAGGGATCTTCACCGTAGGTTTCCTGTCCCCTTCCCCATCTCGGATCCCGGAAAAGGTTCACATTGGGCGACCATATGGTCAGACCCTTATAGATATCTCTGTCTTCCTCCCGAACCGATTCATTATACCTGGCTCTCGCCTCCACGGAAACAGCTTCTCCAATCAGTTCAAGAAGTTCCGTGTCAAAGGTCGCGCCAAGTCCAATTGCCTGGGGAAAAACGGTTGCGGTCCCGCTCCTTGCGACGCCGTGAAGCCCTTCATTCCACCAGTTATATTCGGGAATGCCCAATCTCTCTATAGCAGGAGCATCAAATCGCAGCTGAGACGCCATCTCATCTACGGTCATCTTCTCTACCAGATCTGTTGCTCTTTTGACAGCTTGTTTTCTATCCATATTTTTGACCAGCCTTTCCTGATGCTCTTTCTTGAAATATTATGATTTTCATAGAAATATTTCTGTTTCCCGGCATCAGTCGGTCCAGCTGACTGCACATTTTACAGCCCTTTCCCATCCCGCGATACCGGCCTGTCTGTCGTCCGCAGATATCTCCGGTAGAAATACCTTATTGTTATCTGTATTTTGGATAATTTCCTGCTTATCTTTCCAGTACCCTACGGCAAGTCCCGCGAGATAAGCTGCGCCCAGTGCCGTACTCTCGACACATTTTGGACGGTGTACCGGAGTGTTGATGATATCTGCCTGTCTTTGCATTAGAAAATCATTTGCGCTGGCGCCGCCATCCACCTTTAATGCGGACAGGCTCATCTTCGAGTCAGCCTCCATTGCCTTCAGAACATCATTGGTCTGATAAGCAATGGATTCCAGTGTGGCACGAATCATATGGTACTTGTTGACACCACGGGTTACACCAACAATAGTTCCTCTTGCATATTGGTTCCAATAAGGAGCGCCTAACCCTGTAAAAGCCGGAACCACATAACAGCCGTTTGTGTCTGGTACCTTCTGTGCCATATATTCAGAATCTTCTGCGGAATCAATCAGATGCATTTCGTCCCGAAGCCACTGAATGGATGCGCCTGCGACAAATATGGAGCCTTCCAGGGCATAATTTACTTTGCCGTCCAGTCCCCATGCCAGTGTGGTCACAAGGCCATTCTCGGAAAAAACAGGTTTTTCTCCGGTATTCATCAGCATAAAACATCCTGTTCCGTAGGTATTCTTAGTATCGCCTGGCTGAAAACAGGTTTGCCCAAACAGAGCCGCCTGCTGATCACCGGCTGCGCTGGCAATGGGAATGGGGCCGCCCAGAAAAGAACTGTCTGCCATACCATATACTTCGCTGGATGGACAGACTTTTGGCAGCATGGATGACGGAATAGAAAGTTCTGCCAGAATATCCGGATCCCACTGTAAGTCATTGATATTGTACATCATCGTCCGTGAGGCATTGGAGTAATCTGTTACATGAACTTTGCCTTTTGTCAGTTTCCAGATCAGCCAGGTATCCACCGTGCCAAAAAGAAGTTCTCCCTTCTCTGCCCGCTGGCGCACCCCCGGCACATTGTCCAGAATCCATTTGAGTTTTGTGGCAGAAAAATAGGCATCGATTATCAGCCCGGTCTTTTGACGGAATGTATCCGTCAATCCCTTTTTCTTTAAGCTGTCACAGTATTCTGAGGTGCGGCGGCACTGCCAGACTATGGCATGGCAGACAGGCTCTCCGGTTTCCTTGTCCCATACAATCGTAGTCTCTCTCTGATTCGTAATTCCGATGGCGGCAATATCTGCAGCGACAGCACCGATTTTTGACATGGCTT
>CAYYGS010000036.1:0-666 GCA_964471335.1 uncultured Jutongia sp. | reverse complement strand
AACGCCAAGCTGGGTAGACCAGATTTCATTTGCATCATGTTCCACCCATCCCGGAGATGGAAAAATCTGTGTAAATTCCTTCTGTGCTACCGAAACAATTTCGCCTTTTTTGTTAAATAAGATGCAGCGGTTGCTGGTGGTCCCTGCATCCAGCGCCATAATATATTTTGACATATATGCCTCCTTATCAAAAAAATTTACATAAAATCCTTATTTATCGTACACTGCCCTTTTTTTGCTTTTTGTCTTCATACATCATCTGGTCTGCCTGATCCATAAAGTTATTGTCGCTCATCGGACAATATCCGATGGCATAGCGGAGCGGGATATGATCAGATTGGTTATGTATCTCGCATGCCTCCTCCAGATTACGAAGAAGCTGTCGGGCATCCCCATAATACAGTACAGCAAATTCATCCCCGCCCTGACGGTATACATTTCCGTGTTCTCTGACTATCGAAACAAGCAATGAGGCAAAGTCCTGCAGCAGTTCATCGCCTGCCGAGTGTCCCATGGTATCGTTTACGATTTTCAGATCGTTCAAATCGGCGATCAGGTAGCAGCCCGTGTCATCTTTACGATTCGCAAGATCCCGTTCCAGTGCGTTTCGGTTATAAATATGGGTCAGATAATCAATATAGGCAAAGCGACGTCCGATTTCCGTAC
>CAYYGS010000035.1:0-13785 GCA_964471335.1 uncultured Jutongia sp. | reverse complement strand
AGTCCGGATTATAAGCTTCGCAGTGTTGTGCCGGTGGTTGACGATCATTTCCCTTTTGAGAGTTCATCGGATGCCTATAAGGTGACGCGCTCCCAGGGTGCAGGCCACAGCATTAAGTGCCGTTATACGTTCCGGGTAAAGGATAATGTGGAAAGCGGCTATCAGGGCGTGGCCTTTAAGGTGACATACCAAAAGGGAGGTGCCTATGCCACAGTTAATAAGACGGTGAATGTGGAGCTGACAGGAAAGAAGAAGGACGATCAGCAGAAGGAAAAGAAAAAGAGTACGCCGCGCGTTATGGTGACAGGATACACGACAGATGTCAAGAGGATTGTGCCGAACGGGACTTTCAAGCTGACGCTGCAGATCAAAAATAATGCGGGCAAGACGGTACAGAATGTGAAATTCACATTGTCAACGGCAAATGGAGAATTCCTTCCGGTGAGCGGAGCCAGCACGGCCTTTGTGAACAGCATTGGCGCAGGGCAGACAGTCAACCTTTCCTTTGAGATGAAAGCGGCTGCCGGCTTGGGAGCCCGTTCCTATCCGGTAACAGTCAAGGCAGAATACGAGGACAGTAATGCGGATTCCTATAATACGTCAGATAATGTATCGATTCCTGTGACGCTGAAAGACAGAATCAGCCTGACCGATGTGACGCCGCCGGATATGCTTTCAGTCGGAGGCACGGCAGATGTTACCTTTTCGGTTAACAATCTGGGCGCAGGCCCCCTGAATAATGTGACTGTTTCCTGCAAGGGAGACGGCATCGAATGTGAGGAGTCGTTCGTGGGAAATATTGCGTCTGGTGCAACCGGCTACGCCACAGTCTCTTTGACGGGAACCGAGATGACATCGGAGGACAGCGATGGAGAGTGTGAGCTTCTGGTGAAGTATGAGAATGCTTCCGGGGAGAGTAAGACTTATAAGGAAAAGATTAATATTTTTGTTATGGAAGAGATGGAAGAGGCGGTGATGGACGGAGATGGTGATTCAGAGGAGATGGACAGCGAGAAGAAGGGCGTGTCGCTGCCGCTGATTCTGGGAATTGTCGTGGTCGTTATCATCATAGTGATTATCGTGGTACGTATCATATTGAAAAAGAGACGGCTGCGCATGGAAGAGGAGTTGATGGAAGATGAGCTTCTATGATTTAGTATCGATGAGCCTGGGGAATCTATGGCGGCGCAAGCTTCGGACATTTCTGACGATTCTCGGCGTATTGATCGGAACTGCTTCGATTGTGGCGATGCTTTCGCTGGCTCTGGGAATGAAGGCCATGATTATGGAACAGTATTCCAGTTTCGGATCTGCCAATCAGATCACGGTAATGAGTAGTGAGTATGGAGATATAAGCTCGGATGTGCAGGACACGGACACGATTCTCTCGGACAGCAATATGAATATGTTTCAGGAGATGGAATATGTGGAGTCTGTCACTCCGAATCTGACATTTGATACGAATATTAAGGTTGGAAAATACCAGGGATATGTCAATCTGATGGGGGTCGGTCATGATGTGATCGCGAGTCAGGAGGTGGGTGAGGGAAGTATTCCGCCAGAGGGAGGAAGTGAGCTTCACTTGCTGATGGGAAATCAGATTCTGACCAATCTCGGCTATTCTGTCGGGGATGAATATTTTGATTATTATACGACTGGGGAGCTGCCGGATGTGGATCTGATGACACAGGTTCATCAGGTGACATTTTATGACTATTCCTCCGAGAGCGAAAGCCAGACGGCAGAGACGCCGCAGGAAGATTATTATGGCAGTAGTGACGATGGAGAGGATCAAAGCGTAGATGTAAACGAACCGGCACAGATATCGGAGCCTGTAGATAATGGGCAGGTGGTAATGCGCGTTACGGTAGACGGTGTGATGGAAGGCGGCGTGGAGGAGTACGGGCAGTATTCCTACGCTGCGCTGGTGGACATTGATGCTCTGAAGGCGTATCTGACGAAATATTTCGGAAAGGATCATATACCGGGACAGCCGAAGAAAAATGGGAAGCCGTTGAATGAGTGGGTGTATAATTCGCTGATATTGGAGGTTGATGACGCTTCACATGTGGAAGAGGTAATGCAGACAGTCCAGGATATGGGATTTAATGCGCAGAGCAATAAGGAACTGCTGGAATCCATGCAAAAGAGCCTGCAGATTGTGGAACTGGTACTGGGAGGCATCGGCATGGTAGCTTTTCTGGTGGCGGCCATCGGTATTGCAAATACGATGATGATGTCAACCTATGAACGGACGAAAGAGATCGGTGTGATGAAGGTGCTTGGCTGTGACATGCGTGATATTCGGAAATTGTTTCTGATGGAGGCAGGATTTATCGGCTTCATCGGCGGCCTGGTTGGGCTGGGCTTCACCTGTATCCTATCGGCTGTAATTAATATGGCGGCGCAGTCTGCCGAGGAGGGGATGACAGGCAACATTTCGACGATCACCTGGTGGCTGGCGATTGTGGCGGTAGCATTTTCTACGATGATGGGAATGCTGGCCGGATATTTTCCGGCGAGACGTGCCATGAAACTGAGTCAGCTGGCGGCGATCCGTACGGAGTGAGAAAATATAGTGACGATGACAGCCCCTGCATTCTGGAAAGACGGAATGCAGGGGCTTCTTTTGGGTCTGATTACGAATTCATATTATGTCTCTTGTGTAAAGCCTCATTCATTTTTTTGACATTGTGCCTGCCTCTGAGATACTGTACAATCCATACAACAGCAAAAATAAGAACAAAAGTCCCGAAATAACTTAGAACACCGTTTAAACTATGTTCCATCCAAAATGTAAAATAAGCGACCGGCATCATAATAACAGAAACAATCAAAAAGTAAATGCCTGTCTGTTTTACGATTCCCCAATTTTCTATTTCCCATATTACAGAACTTGCGGCAAATCCCATTCCCAGAATTCCGCATAAGAGAGCCTGTAACAAAACAGCCTTGATTTCGCTTCCCATCATTACTGTCAATTCAGGTACACACGGGGAATAATAACCATTTGCCAATATCAGGGAAATAATGATTGTTATTAAGTATCCTATAGCTAATCCAAGCGGGATTCCTGATATACCACGTAAAAATATTTTCTTTTTCATGTTTTTACCCTCACAATCCTAAAAATTTCTTGATTCTTTGCACATATCGTCTTGAAACATAGGTATTTGTGCCATTCATTAGTTCGACACAAATAGTGCCAGTAAAGCTTAAATCAAAGTTTTTAACTTTTTTCAGATTAATGATTTCTGAATTTGAGATACGGACAAATTGGGAGGAATCTAATCTTCCTTCTACCTCATAGAGTCTAAGACGTAAAATATATTCTCCGTAATTTGTCACTGCAAATACCTTGCCATTGCCGGAATAAATTTTTAATATATCATTTTGCTCTAATATTTCGACTTTTCCGTTCCTGCTGCCGGAAAGAATGCGCGGATTACTTTCGGATAGTTTCTGCACAAGGTTATGAACTTCTTCTGTCATGGAAGCAGTTAAAATAATTATCCTGGGTTCACTGCATGAATCATCGATCTTTACTTCGACCTGCATTCGGGATACCTCCTTTCTGAGTGTTATTATAAGAGGGGGATAAACGATTATCAACAGATTCACAACAGACGGTTGATTTTGGGACACAGGTGGTCTTGTCTATATTCAAATCCTCCCGTATAATATATTTGACCTGGCACCGACAAGAAGCAGATTTGCTTGAAAATATGTGTAATTGAAGATGTTTGCAGGATTACTTCATGATTGTTATGCGGGAGGAGAAGAATATGGAAGACAGATTCAGAGGGATGAGTGAGGATGACACCCCTTTTTCCAGGACGGAGCTGCTTTTGGGAAAGGAGGCGGTAGAGCGGTTGGCAAAATCACGTGTTGCGGTATTTGGCATTGGCGGCGTAGGAGGCTATGTGTGTGAGGCGCTTGTGAGAAGTGGTGTGGGTGCGCTGGACCTGATTGATCATGACAGGGTGAGCCCTTCTAACTTAAACCGACAGATCATTGCCACGGAATCGACGATTGGCCGGTATAAGACAGAAGTCATGAGAGAGCGTATCCGGCAGATCAATCCAAAGACGGAGGTGGAGATACACACCTGTTTTTTCCTGCCGGAAAATGCCGGGGAATTTCCTCTGGAAGAATATGACTATGTGGTGGATGCTGTGGATACTGTGACGGCAAAGCTGGAACTGGTGATGAGGGCACAGGAAAAGGGAATTCCTGTCATCAGCAGTATGGGGGCAGGAAATAAGCTGGATGGGAGCATGTTTCGGGTGGCGGATATCTATCAGACAAGGGTATGTCCCCTGGCCAGAGTAATGCGGCGTGAGTTGAAAAAACGCGGGGTGACGGAGTTGAAGGTAGTGTATTCGGAGGAAAAGCCGATTTGTTCGGAGGGAAATATACCGGGCAGTGTTTCCTTTGTGCCTTCTGTGGCAGGGCTGATTATCGCCGGCGAGGTGGTGAAGGATTTAATCGGGGAGGATGCGCGTAATTGATGAAGTGAGTTGACAGGCCTTCTTGATTGATCAGATCTTTCATGATAAAATAAATACTGATATATATGTTTGAAGGATCGCAGAGCGATCCTTTCGTGAAATTGTATGTGGGGAGGAACTGTGAGATGTGTCATAGAATCATTGATTTAAGCGTTTTACTCTGTACAAGGTCTGATGACAGGACGAGACTTGTGCAGAGATTTTTATAATTTCGTCCGCATTGGATTTTGTACTTATGGACAATAATCAATAACAGGTGGAAATATATTTCATATTCTGCCAACCTAATAAAACCATAAGGAGATAAATTCAATGAACAATAATTTTAAAAGATATATTATATTTTGGCTTAGCCAGGCGTTGTCACAATTAGGAAGCTCTATGACGGGGTTTGCGCTGATTTTATGGGCGTATACGAAAAATAATTCTGCGATGACTGTTTCGCTGATGTCTTTTTTTAATTATGTACCATATATTATTGTGAGCCTGTTTGCAGGTACTTTTGTAGACAACCACAGCAAAAAGAAGATCATGCTGGTATGCGACAGTATTGCGGCTGTTTGTTCTGTTGCGATCTTTGCTTTAAGTATGGGAGACCAATTGCAGATCTGGAATATTTATGTGGTAAATTTTGTCATTGGGTTCATGAATGCCTTTCAGGGGCCGGCATCCTCTGTGGCGATCGGAAAGGTCGTACCGAAGGATAAAATGGCGCAGGTGAGCGGCATGAATTCTTTTTCCGGAAATCTGGTTGCTGTGTTATCGCCGGTATTGGCAGCGTCATTATTTGCAATGGGAGGACTCAGGCTGATTATTGCGATCGATCTGCTTAGCTTTTCTTTTGCTTTTTGTGTGCTGTTGTTTGTACTGAAGATCCCGGAGGATACCCCTCAGAAGACAGAGAAGAAGTCAATGTTTGCCGGATGTGCAGAGGGCTTTCGATATCTGAAAGGGAATAGAGGGATCTTTATGATTATTATTACCATGGCGCTGCTGAATTTCTTTTCCAGGCTGACATATGAAAACATTTTGTCACCGATGATACTTTCCAGGAGTGGGAATGACAGTGTCGCTTTAGGTGTTGTGAACGCAGTGATGGGAATTGGCGGCATTATCGGCGGCATTATTGTTTCAACCGGAAAGGTGAAGGGAAGCAGTGCAAAGATGATTTATTTCTCTGCATTATTTTCATTTTTGCTGGGAGATCTGATGATGGGGGCAGGCAGAAATGTGATTGTCTGGTCCTTTGCCGGGATGGCAGCAAGCCTTCCGATTGCTTTTATCAATGCAGGGCAGATGGTGATCCTGTATCAGTATGTTCCGGAAAAGATACAGGGAAGGATCTTTGCGGTACGGAATGCCCTGCAATTCAGCACGATTCCTCTGGGAATTTTATTAGGAGGCATTTTGGCTGATTACGTGTTTGAACCGTTTATGCGGACAGATAATCCGGTGACTCATATTTTACAGATGCTGGTAGGTGCCGGAGCAGGAAGCGGTATGGCCGTCATGTTTTTGTGCACGGGTATTCTGGGAGCACTATTCAGTTTTGTTTCATACAACCAAAAGGATATTCGTAATCTTGATGCCGGTGCATCATAAACGAAGTAATTAACCCTTTGGCTTGCTATATTGTGTTGCTTATCAGGGGATTTTGTGATACCATAAGCGCAAACAATTCCTCTTGCCGGGACAGCGAATTTCCGCATTGGTTGTACTGGAAGTGGGAATAAATAAAATAGCGAAAAGAAAGGCAGGGCATATATGAGAAAGACGAAAATTATTTGCACACTGGGGCCGGCTACTGATTCCGATGAGGTGATTGAGAAGCTGATTGAAGAGGGAATGAATGTGGCCCGTTTTAATTTTTCTCATGGAACATATGAAGAGCAGTTGACGCGCATGGACAGAGTCCGCCGCATGCGTGAAAAGTGCGGTAAACCGGTCGCGATCCTTTTGGATACAAAGGGGCCGGAGGTTCGCATTTGTAATTTTAAAGAGGGAAAGGTCAGCCTGCAGTCAGGACAACAGTTTTCTCTCGTCTGCGGGGAGGAGATTGAGGGAGATGAGACACAGGTCAGCGTTACGTATGACCGTCTGTGCGAAGATGTGAGGGCTGGTTCTACGATTCTGATCGATGATGGACTCGTAGAGATGGAGGTTCAGGAGATTCAGGGACAGACGATTCGCTGTATCGTAAAGAATGATGGTGTGATCTCGAACCACAAGGGAGTCAATCTGCCGGGAGTCCATGTGAATCTTCCCTATATGAGTGAGAAGGACCGGGAGGATATCCTTTTTGGAATACAACAGGATGTGGATTTTGTAGCTGCTTCTTTTGTGCGTTCAGCCTTTGATGTAAAACTGATCCGTAATCTTCTGGATGCCAATGGGGGTTCTGCGATTAAGATTGTCGCAAAGATTGAAAATGGCGAGGGTGTTGATAATATTGACGAGATTATCAGAGAATCGGATGCCATTATGATTGCCCGTGGAGATATGGGCGTGGAACTGCCGGAGGAGGAGGTGCCGATCGTCCAGAAGATGATTATCAACCGGGTCTATGAGGAGGGCAAGCAGGTTATTATCGCAACGCAGATGCTCGACTCCATGATGAAAAATCCGAGGGCTACCCGTGCCGAGACGGCAGACGTGGCAAATGCGGTCTATGACGGGACGAGTGCTATTATGCTCTCCGGAGAGACGGCGGCCGGCAAATTTCCGGTGGAAGCTCTGCGGACGATGGTGCGTATTGTCAACCGTACGGAGCAGGATGTAGATTATAAGAAGAGATTTTACAGCAGAGAAAGAAGATCAAATCCGGATGTGACGGATGCAATTTGCCATGCAACCTGTACGACAGCATATGATCTCAATGCCAGCGCAATCCTGACCGTGACGAAATCGGGACGGTCTGCCAGGATGATTTCCCGGTATCGGCCTGCCTGTGATATCATCGGAGGCAGTACATCGGAAAAGGTGTGCCGCCAGATCAATATGTCGTGGGGCGTCACACCGGTTCTCGTAGAGGAAAAGAATGATGTCTTTGATCTTTTTGACCACGCAGTAGAGGTGGCAAAGGAAAAGGGCGTGTTACAGTCGGGCGATATTGCCGTGATCACGTCAGGCGTTCCTATGGGAATTTCCGGTACCACCAATATGATTAAGGTGGCAACGGTATCCTGACCTGTTTACGCCTGTTTAGAGGCTTCATATGCCTCGCGCACTGCGATGGCAAGCTGGTCAGCGCAGGATGTATTTTTGAATCCGCACTGGATGCCCTTGATTTTTGATTCGATTTGTTCTACAGTCAGTCCCTCGACAAGGCGGGGGACTGCTTTTAAGTTGCCGTCACAGCCGCCGGTAAATACGACGTTTGTAATCACATCACCATTGATATCAAAACGTATTTCTTTTGAACAGGTTCCCTTAGTTTTATAAATATATTCCATAATAATCCTCATTTCTATTCTTTATTATATTGCGTCTACTGCTTGTTTCATGACTGTGTCAATGCTGTCATGAATCACAAAATCTGCCCGTTCATCTGCAGGAGTCACTGTTTTGTTGATCAGTATGAGATGACGGCCGTGAAAGTAATTAATCAGGCCTGCTGCCGGATAGACAACCAGAGAAGTGCCGCCGATAATCAGCGTGTCAGCATCGGAGATAGCCTGCACCGATTTTGTAATCACGGTATCATCCAGTCCCTCTTCATACAGCACTACGTCCGGTTTAACCGGGCCGCCGCATTCACTGCAGACGGGAACGCCCTCAGACTGCAGGACGAAATCGGCGTCATAAAAGGCGTGGCATTTGGTACAGTAATTTCTCAAAACCGACCCGTGCAGTTCATATACGGTTTTGCTGCCAGCCGCCTGATGCAGGCCGTCAATATTTTGCGTGACGATCGCCTTGAGTTTGCCCATTTCCTCCAGTTTGGCCAGGGCAATGTGGCAGTCATTTGGTTTGGCATCCGGATAGACAAGGTTTTTCTTATAAAAGTCGAAAAAGTCCTCCGGATAACGCACAAAAAAGGTGTGAGAAACTAATTGTTCCGGTGTAAAGTTCCGGCCGAGTTTTTTGCTGTATAGTCCGTCGGAACTGCGGAAATCAGGGATATTTGATGCAGTAGACACCCCGGCGCCGCCAAAAAAGACGATATTGTCGCTTTCCCGCAGAAGTTCTGCCAGTTCCATTATCTTTTTTTCCATAAATCTCTCCACTTCTTAGTTTTCGCATTTTATGTTTTTACATATTTTTAAAATTTTACCGTAATTGGAATCCCCAGTCAAGGTTTCTTACCTGGGCATAAATTTTAGTTTGATTGAGATGATTGTAGCATGCAGAATATTGCTTGACAATAATAAAAGGGTATGATAATATATTACCACATTACATGAGTAATGTGGTGCTGTGCTTGATGCTGTTTGGAGAAATAAGGAGGTGTATCTGTGAAAATTGATTTTAATGATGTGGTACCTCTTTATATTCAGATCGCCAATGGAATCGAGGATGACATCCTGTCAGGCCAGTTACAGGAGGGGGAACATTGTTATTCGCAGGTAGTTATTGCGAAGGAATTGAACATTAATCCGGCAACAGCCGCTAAGGGAATCCGTCTGTTGGTGGAACGGGGCGTCCTGGAGAAGGTTCGCGGGCAGGCGATGACGGTCAGGACGGATGCGGTGGAAATGATTAAACAGCGCAAGGTTGGGGAAACTGTGACAGGAATGGTGGAAGCGCTTGTACAGGAGGCGCGGAAGCTGGATATGTCGAGGGAGGATCTGTTGAAGAGGGTTGAAGATGCCTTTGATGAATAGAAGGCGGCATGAGGAGGAGTATGAGTATGGATGGAATTGATTATGCCATTCAGGCGGAAGATTTACAGAAAAAATATGGAAATAAGGTGGCAATTAAGGAGCTGAATCTGCAATTACATAAGGATCAGATCATAGGCCTGATTGGTGCCAATGGAAGCGGCAAGACGAGTTTTTTGAAGATGTGTGCCGGGCTGGAAGAGGTTACATCCGGCAGTCTGTGCGTTCTGGGAGGGGAACCCTGGCGGGATATTGCCGTACACAGTGAGATCATTTATTCCATGCACGATTTGCCGGTGGCGCAGCCTGAGAAGCTGAAGACCATTCTGAAATATTATGATATGGCATTTCCGCATTTTGATTTGGAATTTGCAGAGAAAATGGCAGCTCTGTTTGAATTGCCGCTGAAACGGACGGTCAGTCGGCTGTCACAGGGAATGAAAAGCCTGTTTCATTTTGTGTGTGCAATGGCGACACGGTCGCAGGTGACATTATTGGATGAGCCGTTTATCGGCATTGACATCGAGAAGCGCAGGATGGCCTATGAGATATTATTGCGGGACTATATGGAGTATTCTCGTACCTTTGTGATATCCAGCCATAATCTCCAGGAGTTAGAGGGGGTCTTATCGGAGCTGGTATTGATTCATGAGGGGGAACTGATATTTTATCAGGAGATGGATATGGTGCGGGAAATGCTGTGCTGCTTACAGGGAAATACGGAACAGATTCTTGCGTTTTCCGGGAAGCTTTCACAGGATCAAATCGTCAGACACGAGTCGGGAGAACTTGGAGACAGATTGATCGTGCGTGGGTCGGCGGGACAGGATTGGGCAAGGGAGGCAAAGCAGGCCGGACTGAAGATAAGTGCTGTGGCGCCGGAGGATGTCTGTGTCTATCTGACGTCGTCGGACAGGGAAGGGGAGTTGGATGGCTTGTGGGAGAATACAGAAAGGAGGCAGTGATGGAAAGAATGGAGCAGGGGAGTGAAACCTTCTGGGGTAATGTCCGTAAAATGGTACAGGTTAATATGCTGCAACAGAGGGGGAATCTGCTGGGCGCGATTATCGGATGTGGAATTTACAGCGTTTTTATGGCAGTCGGTATGATTAATACCTATTATCATACGAATGATATGGAATATTACAATATCATAAATGTTTATAATGGAATCTTTGTTCTAGGAATTTTTTTCATGTTATTATCGGTCTATAAGACCTTTTCGGATGAAAGAATCAGCATGTATCCGGGAACGGTAATGAGCAGATTGGTGGCGAAGTTGTTTGCAGATCATCTGAGAATGCTGCTTTATCTGGTGGGTCTTGCTGTATTTTATGCGATCCATTATGGTTTGTTATGGATTTTTTTGCAAGGCAGCCATCATGGGAATGTGGAGATTATTTGTGATATCCGGGGGCTGGGCGTAGGGCTTTTGTGTCTATATCTTATTATGGCGGTCTTACACACAGGTTTACTTTTCTTTTTTGCCTGTGATGCTAAATTTGGTGTAAAGGCTGTTATGGGAGGGGCTGCATTACTCTTACTTGCTCTTGTTTTTCTTCGGTGTTTCCAACCGGAGGTGCTGAGAGCATGTGAGCGGCTCTATCAGAGATGGATTGGAGGAAATAGAAATCTTTTCGAATGCATTGCGGTCTTTTTGGGAATCATGTTAACAGGCCTGTTGCTTACATTTCTTGTGGCAAAGCATATACGGGGGTGGAGAAAAAGTCATATTGAAACATATATTACCGTTTTTGGGATGGGAATTATCATTTTCTTTGTGGGAATGTTCTTTCTTCTGCCAGAGGATTTTTATGAAGAGAGCAGTATTCAATATGAGTCGGACGATACGTCAGAAAGGCTGTATGGCAGTGTCCTGGCAGATTTTCCGGAGAATGTGGACAGCTTGCGAAATGACTCGCTGATTTGTTTGACCGATGAGTATGATGGAAGGACGTATGAAAGTATATCGGAGTATATCCCCAAATGCACTTATATGTACACAAGTGTATCGGAGGCAGAGACGGATGAGTTGATGCGGGAGGTTGACCTGTCGGGGGTAGACGAGGATCACGTCATGGTAGTATGCAGCATGCCGAACATTCAGGTCAATGGACGGGAGATATATCGGGATGTTATGGAGGTGCTACAGGAGCATATGCGCCCGTTTGGCGATAAAAAGAATCTCAGGATAGAGTGTCTTGCCAGGCTGAGGCCTGTCGTTCAGATGACATTTATGCCATCGGCGGAGCGTTTTCTTTGTTCCGAAGAGAATAGTATGAATGCATGGAACTTTGAAGAACTTTCGCCTACGTTGTCGGTCTGTGTTGTAATGAGTGACGCCAGATATGCGGCATTGGATTTTTGATTTGTGTGTTAGATTAAAAATTACCTCTTGCATTTTTTTGGGGAAAATGGTAATCTTGTAAACAAACAAGAAATGCGTTGATGAGAAGAGTACATGGCATGCGTGATGACAGAGAGAGATGCACAGGCTGAGAGCATCTTCTGAACAAAGCGATGGAAGACCAACTCGGAGTGGCTTTAATACAGCCCGGCAGACACCGTTATCGTTACATTTGAGAGCAGAGGAATTCCTCTGAAGCAGGGTGGAACCGCGTAAAGATACGTCCCTTTTGGCAGTGATGCTAAGAGGGACTTTTTGCTTTATAAAAACAGCTTTCTATATAGCAAAATTCTTCCCGGAAGGAAGATGTTGTTAATGGTGCGCCCGGTACAGGAATTTCGTAATGGCTTATCAATATCAATATTGGAAAGGAGTAAGAGAAGATGAAAGTTACATTGAAGGATGGATCTTGTAAGGAGTATGGACAGCCGATGTCTGTCTATGATATTGCGCTGGATATCAGCGAGGGACTGGCACGGGTGGCCTGTGTCGGGGAAGTGGATGGAGAGGTCGTGGATCTGCGTACTGTGGTTGATAAAGATTGTACGCTGAATATTCTGACCTTTGATTCGGATGAGGGCAAGAAGGCATATCGTCATACCTGTGCGCATGTGCTGGCCCAGGCGGTACAGAATCTGTATCCGGAGGCAAAACTTACAATCGGTCCGGCGATTGATAACGGATATTATTATGATTTTGATATGCCGAGCCTGGATCGGGAGGCGCTGGATGCGATCGAAAAGGAAATGAAAAAGATCATTAAAAAGGGTGATCGTCTGGAACGGTTTACCCTGTCGAAGGAAGAGGCTGTCAAGTTGATGACGGAGCGCGATGAGCCATATAAGGTAGAGATGATTCAGGAGCATCCGGATACGGATATTTTATCCTTTTATCAACAGGGAGACTTTGTGGAATTTTGTGCAGGACCGCATCTGATGAGTACAAAGCCGATCAAGGCATTCAAGCTGACGTCCTCCTCCGGCGCATACTGGCGTGGCGATGAGCACAACAAGATGTTGACGAGAATCTATGGAACGGCCTATACGAAGAAGGCAGATCTCGAAGAATATCTGGTATATCTGGAAGAAATTAAGAAGAGAGACCATAATAAGCTGGGGCGGGATATGGATTTATTTACCACGGCAGATGTGATTGGTCAGGGGCTTCCTCTCTTCATGCCAAAGGGGACGAAGATGATCCAGAAGCTGCAGCGCTGGATCGAGGATCTGGAGGATAACGAGTGGGGTTATGTACGTACTCGTACTCCGTTAATGGCGAAATCTGATCTGTATAAGATTTCCGATCACTGGGGGCATTATAAGGAAGGGATGTTTATTCTGGGAGAGGATGATGAGGACGAGGAGGGCAACAGCGTATCCGGAAACGATATTTTTGCCCTGCGTCCGATGACATGTCCATTCCAGTATTACGTGTACAAGGCAAGGCAGAAGTCATACCGTGACCTTCCGTACCGCATGGGGGAGACATCGACTCTTTTCCGTAATGAGGAATCCGGTGAAATGCATGGACTGACACGGGTGCGTCAGTTCACGATCTCGGAGGGGCATTTGGTATGTACGCCGGAGCAGATTGCAGATGAATTTAAGAACTGCGTCCGGCTGGCAAGATATTGTCTGCAGACGCTGGGACTGGAGGAGGATGTGACATACCGTATGTCCAAGTGGGATCCGGAGAATCCTGGCAAATATATGGGAAGCGCAGAGGAATGGGATACGGTGGAGGATGCAATGCGCCGCATTCTGGATGATATTGGAATGGAGTATACAGAGGAAGCCGGAGAGGCTGCATTCTATGGACCAAAGCTGGATATTCAGGCAAGGAATGTCTATGGCAAGGAGGACACCATGATCACGATCCAGCTTGACATGTTCCTTGCAGAGCGGTTTGATATGTATTATATCGATCAGAACGGAGATAAGAAACGTCCGTATATTATTCACAGGGCGTCTTGGGGATGTTATGAGCGTACTCTGGCGTGGCTGATTGAAAAGTATGCCGGCAAATTCTCGACCTGGCTTTGTCCGGA
>CAYYGS010000034.1:0-14043 GCA_964471335.1 uncultured Jutongia sp. | reverse complement strand
CACGTTCTGTCCTAAGCCCGCCTGAATAACACAGCCCATATATACATGGTCTACCTTGTCCGCCGGAACATTAGCCCTCTTCAAAGCCTCCTTAATCACGATGGAACCAAGCTCCGGTGCCGGAGTCTTACTCAAGCCTCCTCCCATCTTACCAATTGCAGTACGACATGCGCCCGCCAAAACCACTTTCTTTGCCATAATCCATAATCCTCCTTCATTGATGGTTATCTATTGTTTGTCAGGATTCCGCCCCTTGCAGGCTTCCTCCTGGCAATGGCCATAGGAAAGAATATATGTGCGGAAAATGACAGAGCAGTTTCTTGTAACATTTTCACACACTCCAATGACCCTACTATCCTTCATGATATATCAAATTCATAAAATTGGCAAGTATTTTTGGCATTTTACAGTGAATATTTACCAATTTTTAAACATTTGACGGAAGCATTGAAAAAGTGGTAATATATAGATAATTTCACAAAAAAAGGCAGTGGGTGAACCTCGTTCACCTTGCAGAAATGAGGTTGATTATGGATTTTAAACAAATGTATGCAGAAAAGCTGGTCACAGCTGACGAGGCAGTAAAACAAATCAAATCCGGTGACTGGGTAGATTACGGCTGGTGCTGTACCACCGTAGATGATCTGGATCAGGCTCTTGCCAGACGCCTTCCGGAACTGACAGACGTAAATGTCCGGGGCGGCATCCTGCTGAAGGAACCGGCTATTTTCGGAATCGAAGATCCCGCAGATCATTTCACCTGGAATTCCTGGCATATGGGAGGATTGGAGCGCAAGGCCATTGCCAAAGGTTTCAGCTTTTACGCACCCATACGCTATTCCGAGCTTCCCCGCTATTACAGAGAGAGCTCGACTCCGCCGGATGTAGCCATGATACAGGTTGCTCCGATGGACAAGCACGGCTATTTCAATTTTGGCCCGAGCCCATCCCATACAACGGCCTGCTTAAGTGTTGCAAAAAAAATTATTGTAGAAGTCAATCAGAATATGCCGAACTGCCTGGGCGGTTTTGAAAACGGCGTTCATATCAGCGACGTAGATTTTGTCGTAGAAGGCTCTAACGCTCCTCTTCTGGAGCTGGGAGGAGGCGGGCCTGCCACAGATATCGACCAGGCTGTGGCCAAGTACATCGTCAATGAAATTCCGGATGGCGCATGTTTGCAGCTGGGAATCGGCGGCATGCCAAACGCAGTCGGCTCTCTCATTGCAGAAAGTGATCTGAAGGATCTGGGTGTACATACGGAAATGTATGTAGACGCCTTTGTAGACATTGCCAAAGCAGGCAAGATCACGGGAGCACGCAAAAAGATCGACAAGGGACGCCAGGTCTATGGTTTCGCCGCAGGAACAAAGAAGCTCTATGACTATATTGACAACAATCCGGACTGCATGGCGGCACCCGTAGAATATACGAATGATATCCGTTCGATCTCCTCGCTTGACAATTTCATGTCAATCAATAACGCCGTAGATATCGACTTATTTGGACAGGTCAATGCCGAGTCAGCCGGAATCAAGCAGATCAGCGGAGCAGGCGGACAGCTTGATTTTGTTCTGGGCGCTTATCTTTCCAACGGCGGCAAGAGCTTTATCTGCATGTCCTCCACCTTCAAAGGCAAGGACGGCACTGTAAGTTCACGTATCCGCCCGACCTTAAGCAATGGTTCTATCGTTACCGATACCAGAGCTAATATCCACTACTTTGTGACGGAACATGGCATCGTGAATTTAAAGGGATTATCTACCTGGCAGAAGGCGGAAGCCATCATATCTGTCGCACATCCTGACTTCCGTGATGAACTGATTGCAGAGGCAGAAAAAATGAATATCTGGAGAAAGAGCAATAAGAGATAAATCTGAAACAAAAAGCAACGTTTCTTCCACTGTTTGTGCAAACCAAATGATGTTTGGCTTTTCAAAGCCGGCATACCTGGAAGACGGAAAAAAGGGCAAAACACTGGTTTTGCCCTTTTTATATCTGCTTAAACGATTACGAAAGCTTTACTTTTGTATTTTTTGATTTGTTTTCTCCTGAAACTTTTCTGTCTCGATAATGAACCGCTCATGCGTCCCCTTACCGATCAATCCCTTTTCATCACTCGCTTCCACACGGAAGATCAATTTCCTTCCCTCGATCTCTACCAATTCGCTGTCGCATGTAATCTTCATGCCAACCGGCGAAGACGCCACGTGCTCAATCTCAACCTTCGTTCCCACTGTGCCGCAGCCCTCCTGCAGCTCCGGAAGCACACTCATAAATGCCGTCTTCTCCATCAGAGCAAGCATTGCCGGCGTAGCAAACACATCCATCAGGCCGCTCCCTACCGCCTTTGCTGTATCACTCTCTGTCACGGTCATCTCTTGATGTCCTTTTATTCCTGTCTTTAACATATTACCTCATTTCTGCAAGGTGAACTTTGTTCTCTTTGAACTCTGTTCCCTTTTGCTTCCCTGTGCATATTTCTATTCATTTCCATATCTACTGATTAATTTTTAATTTTCAAAAACAACTCCCTGTCAAAGAGCGGCTGAAACTCCTGAAGCTGATCAGCAATCGCCTCACAGCACATCTTCACCTCAGGATTGGCCGTCCCTTTTTCATTTCTCTCCTTAAACACATGACCCCACTCCGTCAGATTAATCTTGAAGATAAAATTACTTGGGATGCTTAACATATACAGCCCCCTCTTCACATCTGCGCTGTCCTTCATATCCTCACGAATATATCCATTGACTGTCTTTACATACCTTACGCCGTCCTTTTCCAGCGTATCCGGAGTATCCATCCCCAAATGCTGAAGTGCCAGATCTGTGGGTATCACCTTATCGGCATACCAGTCCGACATTTCATATCCAAACTCTGCCAGACGCGTACTGTTTCGGATGATTCTGTTATTAAAGCGGACGGCATGTGAATCCCAGTCATCCTGCCCTGCGCGGTGCAGTCCCTCCACAGTCACCGAAATATCAATAAAGCGCAGCAGCGTAATATGATGCCATCCCCATTTTACGAGACTTGCCATCCATTCATTGTATTTTTTCAGATCCTCCTCTGCCGCATCCGGGCAGATTCTTCCCTGACGGCTCAGAACACGCTCACATGTTTCCCGGATCTCCATCTCCTTTTCCCTTGTCCAGGAGCGCTTACTCATGAACATCGTAACAATAGCATCTGCAATTCCCGTAACCTCATTCACATAAACCTTCATCTCAATTATTTCCCTTCTATTTTCCATCCTCTGGTAATGGTTCCTCATCAAATTCCACAATTACATAATATCCCCGCTCGGTCCTCTCTACCTCCTGCACCACGCCCTCTCTCGTCTTCAGACGCTGCGGAAGCTTATAACAACCGGACATTGCCACCGCGGGATGAATGATATAACTGTAATTTAGAGCCGTCTTCTTCTCCACCACTTTCACGGCATCCCCTGCCTCCACAAGGCCGGGACGCTCCATCTTAAACCGCATCTGACGCATCATTTCTCCTGTTCTTACACACTTCCAAACATACCAAATCAGCTTCTCTTAATGAATTCTGTCCTGCAGGTAGGACAAGTGATCGCAATTTTGCCCTTTCCCTTCGGGACGCGGATACTTTGTGCGCAATTAGGGCACTTAAAGATGCGATGTGTTTTGCGTTGTTCCATATTTCCCTTCTCATGTGCAAAAAAATCCTTCACACGGTTATGATACTGCAGATATTTTTCATTTTCCTGATATCTTTTATAGTGATTTCTCGAAAAGATGCGAAAATAAGCATATCCCAAAATAGCCAGCGCAATAATATTTAAGATCAACGTAGTAATATTCCATCGCAGCACCAGCTGTAGCGCCATGATCACCACCGCCAACACCAAAAGAAAATTTGAAAAATGATCTACACCATATCTACCATGCATAAAACGATGAAACTTCTCCCTCATAGCACTTGTCCTCCCCCGTTCAACCGGTTTGTCCAGTCAATCTGTAAATCATATTACTATTTTCCACAAAAAATGCAATAAAGAAAACAATAATTTTTCTAAAACTTCTGTAAATTTATGATACAAATTCATAGGAAACCAAAAAGTGTATACCATCCTCCATCGGTTCATATTTCACACGAATCGTATCTCCTACAGCTATCTTGATCAGTGACTCATTTTCCGAAAAGGCCTGCTTGTATACAGTATGCTCTTCATCCTTCAGATAGACAACAGTCCCGTCTTCGGTATCAATATACTGAATATCACTGACCACGATCTGCTTCTCCTCTGACTGCGCCTCTCTCTCCTCTGACTGGCCGGAGGCAGCCAAAAGCTTTTTATAATTGGAAAATACCTCTGTCTGCGAGTTTGCTGTCGCTACCAGGTTATATTGCTCCACATTGACCATCGCATACATCTTTACAAGACCCACGGCATCCTTCAACACCATGATATATGAGGGAACTCCCCCGACATTGATCAGCGACGGGAAAGATGCCCGATATCCCTTTTCCTGTACCTCGCCCTCGGCTGATGCCATCGCAGAATGCTCCTCCGCACCGGAAACAGTATAATATTTCGCCTCAGATGTCCTCTGATTCATCAGCACAAAACCTATATTTGACTGGTCGCCTGTCACCGAGGTCACTCCCGTATACACCCACACATCATCACCAATCGTCTTATAGCCATAATCATCCGTCGTTTTACGGCATCCCTTCTGGCCGATAATACTGTTGATATATCCTCCCGACAAAATACCATACCAATTATATTTTCTGGTCAGCAAATCCCCATCATATACTCTGTCTACCCAGGACGGAATCTCATCCACCGAATAATATTTGCAGGAGCCGTCGATCGGATTACATAAGACAGCACCGCACACATCCATCGCACCAAACAGACCGACTCTGGCCGTCAGAGACGGGCAGACATAATAAGGATTGCCCTCATCATCCACTTCAAAATAATATCCGCTGAATATCTTGGTAGGATAACGAAACTGCACATGACGCTGCAGATTGTCATTAAAATATCCCGAAGGAAGATAGCGCATACCCGGGTCCAGCGAAACATATTCTGCCTCTGAATTCACCGGATTCACCTGAACATAGCCGGGTACGCGGCTGGAACGATTATTCCACCACTTAAAGAAGCTGGCATATCTCAGAGCCGCCACCTTCTGCGGCGCTCCCTTGATATTAATCTGTGTATAATCGCTTTCCACCTCAAACTGACTCACCACCTGAGATAGGGAACCAATCTTCCGGTCACCGAAAATCCGGGCGCTCTCCGTATCCATCAGAGCAATATTGGAGACTCTCTCCGACTGTTCCAGATCCTGCGCAAAGTCAAATTCCTCCACCGTTAAAAGCGAGGCATAACTTTTAGCACGGAAAAGCTGTGAACTCATCAGACTTCCTACCACAATCACAACAAGAGCTAAAGCCGCCATAGTGAAAAAAATCTTCGATAAAACAGAAATCTTCTTCCATGCAATGCTTCCCCTGTGCTCCATTCGAACCATACTTTCCGACTGCTTTTTATACTCCAGCAGACCACGCAGCGCAAACAGGACACCACAAATCAGCAGAAGCATCAGAAGGCTCGTCCAGAAGGACACATCATGAATATTAATTGCAGGAAACCTTGCATAATAATATCCACCAACCAATACAACACAAAGAACTACTAATAACGCATAAATTTTCGCCTTCATTTTCCCTCCATTTCTGCATGGGTAAACAAGTCTCTCTTTACCTTACATAAATACTATTTATGTATAGCATACCATTATGATGCTGGTGTGAAAAGGTATTTTGACACAAAAAAAGCACGAGACGGGATTCGAACCCGCGACCCTCGCCTTGGCAAGGCGATACTCCACCACTGAGCCACTCGTGCAATTCTGTGCCTGCGTACTCACAGGCACAAACAATATATTAACGGAATTTCATTTATTTGTCAACTATTTTTTAACAAAAATATGATACGCCGGATTCAAAGACACGCTGATTCTGGTTTCCGTAAATGTTGATGGCAACCCCGTCACCGATACGCTCCGAGTGGGCCATCTTGCCAAGTACACGTCCATCCGGGCTCGTAATACCCTCAATTGCAGCATAAGAGCCGTTTGGATTGAATTCCTCATCCATCGTCGGATGGCCTTCCAGATCTACATATCTTGTAGCTACCTGTCCATTAGCAAAGAGCTCCCGTAATACATCGTCACTCGCCACGAAACGTCCCTCTCCGTGAGAAGCCGGGATCGCATAAACACCACCAAGCTCTGCTTTCATCAGCCAGGGCGACTGGTTTGTAACCACCTTTGTATAGACAGATTTTGAAATATGGCGTCCAATCCGGTTCGTCGTCAGAGTCGGAGCATCGGCTGTCTGCGGCTTAATTTCCCCGTACGGTACTAATCCCAGCTTGATCAACGCCTGAAAACCATTACAAATTCCCAGTGCGAGTCCGTCTCTCTTCTGTAATAATTCATGCACCGCATCCATAATTCTTGGATTGCGGAAAATAGAAGCAATAAACTTCGCAGAACCATCCGGTTCATCACCGGCACTGAAGCCGCCAGAGAACATAAGAATCTGTGATTCCCTGATTGCTTCCTCAAACGCACACACCGATTCTACAATCTGATTCTCCGTCATATTCCGGAAAACAACAGTCTTTACTCTTGCTCCTGCTGTCTCAAATGCCTTTGTCGTATCATACTCACAATTTGTCCCTGGAAATACCGGGATGAATACTTGCGGCTTTGCCAGTTTCTGATGCGCCGTATAGACCTGCTTTGCATCATAAACTGTATCCTCCAGATCTGTCTTCTCAACACCGGAATACGTTGGATAGACACTCTCCAGACGCCCGGTCCATGCCTCAAGCGCCTCCTTCATGGAGATTGAAGTATGGCCTGCCACAAAAACAGGCTGCTTTGTCACTTTCGCAATCCTGTGGTACGGCGCAGTAATCTTCTCAAGATCCTCCTCTGCCACCTCTGCAATGATTGAACCGTAATCCCCTGCAAATAATTCCTCCATTGTCAGAGTATCTTCCAGCATCACACCCAGCTCATTTCCGAAGGCCATCTTGCTCACAGCCTCACACACGCCGCCGCATCCAACCGCATAGGCTGATACAATGACCTTATCATGAATCCACTGTGTGATCCCAGAATAAAGTTCCATCAGCTGCCCATACACCGGCAGGGAATATGTATCCCTCTCGATGTCAAATTTAATCAAAAGATTGCCATCCTTCTTCAACTCCGGCGTCACAATATCAGAAATCTTTGCAACATCTACCGCAAATGAACAAAGGGTAGGCGGCACATCAATATCATTAAAGGAACCTGACATGCTGTCCTTACCGCCGATTGAGGCAAGACCAAGCTTTCTCTGTGCATCGTACGCTCCCAAAAGAGCTGCCATCGGTTCTCCCCAACGCTTCGGGTCATCTCCCAGACGGCGGAAGTACTCCTGAAATGTAAAACGTATCTTTCGGTGGTCACCGCCGGACGCAACAATCTTGGCCACGGACGAAATAACTGCATAAACAGCTCCGTGGTATGGACTCCAGCTCGTCAGATAAGGATCCATTCCATAACTCATCATTGTCACGGTGTCACAAGCGCCCTCTGACACCGGCAGTTTGGCAATCATCGTCTGAATCGGCGTATGTTGTGTCTTTCCACCATACGGCATACAGACAGTCGCCGCACCGATGGAACTGTCAAACATCTCAACCAGCCCCTTCTGGGAACATACATTTAAATCGCGCAGCGTGTCAAGCCATGTTCTCTTGATATCTCGAACTTCCTTCTTCTGTTCAAAATAATTCTCCTCACGGGAAGGCATCGTCACATGGACAGATGTCTCCTGATGCGCACCATTCGTATCAAGGAACGCCCTGGAGATATCTACAATCACCTTTCCACGCCATTTCAGCACAAGACGCGGCTCCTCTGTCACCTTGGCTACTTCCACGGCCTCCAGATTCTCTTCCTCTGCGAAAGCCAGCATTTTATCTACATCAGACGCGGACACAACAACAGCCATACGCTCCTGGGATTCGGAGATCGCCAGCTCTGTTCCATCCAGTCCTGCATATTTCTTTGGTACCCTGTCAAGATCAACTACGAGCCCATCTGCCAATTCACCAATGGCTACGGATACACCACCCGCACCGAAGTCATTACACTTCTTGATGATGGAGCTGACCTCCTGACGCCGGAACAATCTCTGTATTTTGCGTTCCGTCGGTGCATTTCCCTTCTGTACCTCCGCACCGCACACATCAATTGACTGCGTCGTATGCGCCTTAGAGGAGCCGGTCGCCCCGCCGATACCGTCTCGTCCGGTACGTCCTCCCAGCAGAATAATGCAGTCTCCCGGATCGCTGTTCTCGCGAATAACGTTACGTCTGGGCGCCGCTCCCATGACAGCACCGATCTCCATGCGCTTTGCAACATAATTCGGGTGATAAACTTCATTGACAAGACCTGTCGCCAGTCCGATCTGATTACCGTAAGAACTGTAGCCTCTGGCGGCTCCCGTCACGATCTTTCTCTGTGGCAGCTTACCCTCCAGAGTATCCTTCATGGACACGGTAGGATCAGCCGCCCCCGTCACACGCATGGCCTGATATACATAGCCGCGGCCCGACAGCGGATCACGGATTGCGCCGCCCAGGCAGGTAGCTGCACCACCAAACGGCTCAATTTCTGTCGGATGGTTGTGGGTTTCATTCTTAAAGAAGACAAGCCATTCCTCTTTCTTTCCATCGATTTCGACCGGAACCACAATAGAGCATGCATTAATCTCATCAGACTCTTCCATATCTGCAAGCTTTCCATCCTTTTTCAGCTTCTTCATCGCCATCAGCGCAATATCCATCAAAGAGACATACTTGTCCTCCCTGCCGGCATATAACTCCTCACGCACCTGACAATAATCCTCATAGGATTTCTGAATCGGTTCTCTGTAATAGCCCTCGTCAAAGGAAACATCCTTCAACTCCGTCAAAAATGTCGTGTGACGGCAGTGGTCAGACCAGTACGTATCCAGCACACGGATCTCCGTCACAGAAGGATCTCTCTTTTCCTCCCCTGCAAAATAATTCTGAATATGAAGAAAATCACGGAATGTCATCGCCAGATTCAGGGAATCATATAATTTCTTAAGTTCTCCCTCTTCCATATGGATCAAACCGTCAAATACCGCAACATCTGCAGGCTCATCAAAATTCTGCACCAGAGTATCCGGCTTTCTCTCATCCGTCTCGCGGGAATCCACCGGATTAATACAGTAATTTCTGATCCTTGCAACATCTTCCTCACTGATCTCTCCCTCCAGGACATACGTTGTCGCAGAACGGATAATCGGCTCCGCCTTTTCATCGAGCAATTTCACACACTGCTCTGCTGAATCGGCCCGCTGGTCGAACTGGCCCGGAAGATACTCCACAGAAAATACGACAGACCCTTCCGGAATATCAATCTTTTCCTCAAAATAATCATCTACCGGCGGCTCTGAAAATACCGTGCCGAGCGCCTGCTCATATGTCGCATCAGAAATATTCTCCACATCATAGCGGATCAGGACGCACACGTTCCTCAAAGCCGTAATCCCCAGGTAACTCCTGATCTCTTCCTTCAACTCCTTTGCACGGACCGCATACGGAGCCTTTTTCTCTACATATATCCTTTTTACCATTCCCATAATAATCCTCATTCTTTTCAACCTACTATTGTGCACTGCTTGCATCGGATGAATCCGAATTCATCTTCTGCAGATCTTCCAGAGTAACAATATCAGTAGTCATCTGCCCAATCTTTACATCACCCCAGGAATCCGAATAAGCCTCAATCGAATATCCCTCACGAATGCCGTCATACCACGTATCATACGCCGTATTTTTCGCCTCTGTCACTGCATTTTCACATGCGGTGTCATATGCGTCTGAAGAGTTATTATCTACCATCTTGACAAAGATCAGCCGGTTGCTTGTCTTATCCTCATAAACACCGGAGATATCGTCGTTTTTCATACCCTTGATCTCTTTCAGGATCTTTTTATCCTGAACAACGGTCCATCCATCCTTCTCTGTGAAACTGTCCTCCGCAAAAGAAATATCCTCCTCATCCTCATCGACAAGTTTTGAAAAATCCTTCGCATCCTTCTTCGACAGTTCCTCCATCTTTTTCAGCAGTTCCTTCTTTTCCTTGTCGCTAAGCTTTGTCTGCTTACCGTCCTCATCAGTAGAAACAGTCGACGCAGAGTAATACTGGACCTTATATTCACGGTAATCCTTTTTGGAAATATCCTTCACAGCATCCTTCTCATCTACGGTAGCATCTGTCTCTGCTATCCTGTCATTCTTGTAATTATTCGCAAGTTTTCTCTTCTCAAAGCGCTTTGTCAGCTTCCCCTTCGAGATGTCCAAACGCGATCTCTGAAGGAAAGTAAGTCCCTTCAACGCTTCCGATACCTCATCCTTTACGGCTGACTTGTCCTCTTCTGACAATTTGTAACCAGCCTTCTTTGCCTCCTGGTATAACACCTCATACTCGATTTCCGTATCAAGTATCTCCTGCTTCAGGCCCACTGCGTTTGTAGAAGAAGGATCTACCTTGCGGTCATCTCCCATATAACTTGCATCCCAGACAGTTGTCCCCATGTACAACTGATACATCTCGTTATAAGGCAGATATCTGCTTTCTCTCTCGTAAATCGGATACATCATATCATTCAGGCTGATCTTTGTATTGTTTATCTTTACCACATATTCCGGTTTCAACTGCTGTACACCGACACCAATACAAAGTACAAGAACAAGCACGATACAAATTGCACTGATCACAATCCTTTTCGTGTAATCCATACCTCCATCTGACACTCTTGTTGTCCCCTTTGCGGCAGATGCCTTGCTGCCCTTAGACGTTGCAGCATCCTCCTGTTGTTTCATAATTTTTTTTGCTGAATTCATGTTCATTCCTCCAATGGTATGATGCTGGGGTCAAAAGAGTACTTCGCACCAACTGAACACAATATGTGATGTTGCAAGCTCGCTTACAAACATACATATTTGTGTCGGATTTGCCCCGAAGGGGGTTTTGAACCCGGCATCATGGTATTAAGTCTAAAACGCTATCTTCTATTCTACCGAAAATGTCTGAGAAGTCAAGGAATACTTTCCGCTACGTTACGAGCATTTTCCTATTAGATAAAATAGCGCGAAGCCTGAACCACTTCGGTTTGACTCCGCGCTATAAAATGCGGAAGAAGGGACTTGAACCCTCACTCGGAAATCCGAACTAGAACCTGAATCTAGCCTGTCTGCCAATTCCAGCACTTCCGCATACTTTCTGAACACGAATAGTATATTACCATTTCAGCCAGAAAATGTCAAACACTTTTTTATAAAAACATCAAAAAAATGCAGACATCCCCAAAATACTTACTGCAAGAAGGATACCAGGAGCAGCTCTACCCCCATCTGGTCTCCAATATTGCCGCGCTTAAACTGGTATTCCGTCTCGGCGCACTCCTCCAGCATCATCCGCAGGCGTTCTCCGGAAAATCTTTTACTCTGCGTTTGATATTTCCCCACGAAAAAAGGTGGCACACCCGCCTTTTTTGCCATCTCCGAAGAGCTCAGGCGTCCTGTCATACTCTTGATCTGCAGCAGAACATGAAAATGACGTGTCAAAAGATAAAGAATTGACATCGGACTCTCTCTCAATGTCAAAAGATCATGGTACAATGCCAGAGTCTCTGTCTGCCTGCCCCCTGCCACCGCATCCATCATCTGAAAAATGCGTCCTGTCACCTGCACGCTGCACACCGCATCAATATCCTCCCGTGTGATCTCCTGCCGGGAATGCGCATATGCAATCAGTTTATCCATCTCATTTTTTACACTGTTCATAGAGGGATCTACCTGTTCCAGAAAATATTCTGCCGTGCTTTCGCGCATCTGGCAGCCGCTTTCCTTTAGAATGGATGCAATCCAGGCCTTCATCTCCCTCCCTGTCATGGGTTTCATCTCTACCGCCAGACCATTCTTGTTCACAAATTTATACAGCTTATTTCTCTTATCCAAATCCTTTTCCACAAAAACAAGCACCGTTGTTTCCGGCATCTGCGGCAAATATGCACTGACCTCATTTGCCGAGTGAAACCACCCGGAATTTTCAACAACGATAATCCGAAAATCACTGAAAAAAGGGAGTGTTTCTGCAATCTCACGGAGCTGCGAAAAATCAATCCCTTTTCCCTCAAAATAAGAATAATTCATCTCATCTCCGCCATCCAGCACGGCTTCCTTTAATTTATCCCGATACAGGCGTTTCAGATAATCCTCCTCGCCATATAGCAAATACACCGAGTGGAAACTGCGATTCTTAATATCTTCTTTGATCCGTTTCATAAAAATCCCCCATTCCTGCTGCAGCCCCACAAGCCTGAATGCAAACTTCGTTTACTATGCCACCTTTGACGGCTTAAAATCTTACGATATTTATCAGTCAGAGCAATATTCTGCAAGGAATACCTCTTTCATATCAGTCTTTCCTGCAAAACCCAACTCTGACAGCACGACTCCCAAAGCCTCTAAAGTCTGCGCTACATCCTCCCGGTTGGCATTGACGCCCATATGACCCAGACGAATCACTTTCCCTGCCAGCACATCGAAGCATCCCGCCACCATAATATGATATTCCTGCTGCAGCCTTGTCAGGATATCCGAGTCCTTTATCCCCTCTGGTACACAAAAAGCCGTGACAGACGATGCATATCCCTCCTCAAGATACAACGTAAGGCCAGCCTCTGTCAACGATTTTCTTACTGCCGCCGCAATCTTTGCATGGCGGGTCAGCTGCCTGCTGTCCCCCTCCACATTTTCCAATGCTTGTCGAAGACCCATAATATCACTGATTGGCATCGTATAGGGAAACCATTTCTCCTGGTAATAGTTTTCCAACGCCAAAAGATTCGCATAGAAAGACCGGATTGGCTCCTTCCTGCGATGCATAGCATCAAAAGCTTCCCGGCTTACAGACACCATCGTCAGCCCCGGTGGTGCGGAAAGCGCCTTCTGCGAACCGCCGCACGCAATATCAATCTGCCAGTCATCTACCCGTAATTCATCGGCAAACATTCCAGAGACAGAATCTACTACCGTCAGAATTCCATACTGCTTCAAAATCGGACACAGCATCTCCAGATCATTGAGAACGCCACTCGGCGTATCATTATGAACAAGGGTAGCATATTTAAAAGCATGATCCTTTTCCAGAAAGGCACGCAGCTGCTCCTCTGGGAACGGCCTGTGATAATCAGCCGTCAGAAGCACCGGCTCTCCCTGATAGAGCGACACAAAATCAGCAAAGCCCTTTCCAAAGATCCCGTTATCAAGAACGAGTACACGGTCTCCAGGCTCTGTCAGAGACGCACAGGCGGCCTCCAATCCCAGGATTCCCTCCCCACCCAAAATAAAACATTCCTCCTTCGTATGGATCAGCTTTGCAAACAGTCTGCAGGTCTCACGATAAAAATCATAAAATGCCAGATCCAGATCAGGATTTGTCGTCACCAGGCTTCTCGCCTTTCTTACATTCTCTGCTACCTGTGTCGGTCCCGGCGTCATTATCTTCAAATTTGTATTTTCATTCCACATTTTCATACCTCTTGTTTTTCAATTTGAATGCTCTTCTCAAGCTCGGAAAAACATTCCTGAGTTTTTTTATAAATTTTCCACTTACTGTATTCATTCTACAAAAGCAGTGAGGTTTTGTGCCCAGAAAATACAAAACTGGCAGTATCAAACCGCCAGTTTTGTTAAATGACACGTTACCCGCTGCAATTATTTCTTCTTCTTCTTTCCCTTTTTAAAAACAGAGAGGTTAATATACAACAGATATACCTTATTATTCTGGTTGATTGTCACACGAACCAGTGATTTACCCAGCTTCTTACCAGTGTATTTACCCTTCTGCGTAATCTTAAGCACCTTCGGATTAAAGGACTTATACTTCACTG
>CAYYGS010000033.1:0-14373 GCA_964471335.1 uncultured Jutongia sp. | reverse complement strand
TATTTCAGCACCTTTCCGTAGAAAGAAGTGGCTGTATTTCACGTCACTAGATAATAAATTATCACAATATAATGTGATTGTCAATATTGAATTTTTCTGATATGATTAAAATGTTATAATTCTAAGTACACTAAGTGAATCATAGTGTAAACATGCGCCGACAGAAAGAGAAGAGGAATTACATGGAATTTTATGGGACATTGGGAAGCTCCTGCGAGAGCGGGAAGGTGCTGGAGGAAATGTTTCGCACGGGTATGACAGGCGTCAGGATGAACCTGTCACACCAGGGATTGGATGAGTGCAGGGATTGGCTGAAGAATATGTGGGAGGCGGCGGCAAAATGTGATATGAAGCCGGATTTGCTTGTGGATTTGCAGGGTGCAGAGCTTCGAATCGGCAAATTGAAGAAGCCTCTTGTTTTGAAGGAGGAGAAAAAGGTTATTCTGGGCAAGGGTGGTATTAAGGTGCCGAAGAGGGTGCTTCCACTGTTGGAGAAAGGCCAGAAAATCTTGTTGGATGATGGTAAGATCTCTCTCAGGGTAAGGAAAAATAAGGAGAGCTGGGTGGAGTGTGAGGTGTTGCGCGGCGGCGTTCTGCTGTCGAAAAAGAGCATGGCTCTGCCGGGAATCGAAATCGCTATGCCGACGCTTACAAAGTCTGATTTTAAAAATATCGCACATGCGGAGGAGTCCGGTGTGACGGGGATCATGCTGCCCTTTGTGCGCAGCGCCGAGGACATTCGGAATCTGAAGAGTGCCTTGAAGGAGGCGGGAGCCAGCCATATCCGTGTTTTTGCCAAGATAGAAAACATGATGGGATATGAGGCGTTGGATGAGATCATTCCGGAGAGCGATATGATTGTGATAGCCAGGGGGGATCTGGGGACTGCTGTTTCATTGTGGGAACTCCCCGGTCTGCAAAAGCGCATTGCAGAGAAATGCAGACGTGCAGGGAAGCCTTTCATGGTGGCGACACAGCTGCTTCACTCTATGGAGGAGGCGATGGCGCCTACCAGAGCCGTGGTGTCTGATATATATAATGCTGTCCTTGATGGAGCGGAGGCTCTGATGCTGACAGGTGAGACGGCGATTGGAGACTATCCGTCTGCAGCAATGGGGTATTTGGTGCAGACGGCGCGTGCAGCGCAAAAGGATTTGGAGGCGCAGCAGGGCTAATCAGAATCGGAGGTTGTGAAAATGGCCGGAACCATGGAACATATTGCCGTTGCGCTGGAATTAATGAAACGCTGGGACGGCAGGAGATTAATTGAAAAACCGGAGCTTTTCGTAGAAGGGAATATTATACCGGATTCGATTATGTCCAGAAAGCATTATACGAGAGATTTGAAGATGCATACACATTTTCGGGATGGGATTGCAGACTATGAGTTTTCCAAACCGGAGAATTTGGAGTTGTACCACCGCAGGATTCATGATTTTGCAGACCGCTTCCTGCGGAAGCCGCGCAAAGACTGGGATCTTTATCTGGGGTATCTGACACATACGTTGACGGATGAATATTTTATGCTGACGGTACGACCGGAATTTCTCGAAAAAATCGCGGTGCTTGGGTTGACGGACAGGGATTGGGAGACCTTTGACCATTTTACCTTTGATGTGGATCAGATTGATTTTCGACTGGCGGCAGAATATCCCGGTATGGATCGGATCTGTCAGATGTTTCGTCACATGCCGCCGGTATCTGTCGAGGGAATGATTACAGAACAGGAGGCGCACAAGAGCGACAGATGGCTTGTCTCGACATATTTTGAACGGACAGAGGAGAGAAAGGAGCCTGTTTATTACACGTATCAGAGAGCGCTTCGGTTCATTTCCGAGGCAGTGGAGGTTATTGATGGCAGCGTGGAAGAATACATCGGCAAAAAGAGGAAGGCGTAAGCGGCGGATTCTGCTATTACTGGCAGTATCGGCCCTGTTTTTTGTGTGCTTGATGGTGGACTGCTTTCGCAAGGGAATGTTTGACAGGGTACGGGACAACTTTTCGACGCCGAAAAGAGCGGAACGTGCAGTAAATAAGGAAAAACCGAAAAAAAAATGGGATCATCAAAAAATACGTGTCCTGCTGACAAACGAAGCTATGACGGATATTTATCATGAGGAGGTAATACTCAGCGGGACAAAGACCCTGCAAAGAGAAGAGAAAAAAAAGAAGAGGACAGTAGAGTATAAGGCAGGAAAGCAGGTGCGTCTGACCAGGTCTGATGTCAAGGCGGCCGGTGGTAGGATTGTATTTCGGAGCGACAGAGGAAGGTGCAGAGTCCATTCGATCCGCAGAAGGGAACAGGTTCCGGTGTATCGGGGAAGCCTGACCGTGAAATGGACCGGACAGGGACTCCTGCTGATCAATACACTTACGTTATCCGACTATCTCTGCGGCGTCGTGCCCGGGGAAATGTCGCCGGAATATCCGATGCAGGCTCTTATGGCACAGGCTGTCTGTGCGAGGAGCTTTGCATGGAATCAGATGAAGTCAGACAGGTATCAGAAATATGGTGCAGATGTCGATGATACAACGTCATTTCAGGTATACAATATGGCGGGAGAAGATGCACGGACGACGAAAGCGGTGAAACGGACGGCGGGACAGATGCTGTATGACGGAAACGAGGTGATCACGGCATATTATTACTCTACATCATGGGGATGCAGCGCCACGGCGAAAGAGGTCTGGGGTGGAAAGGATGGCGGCCGTTATCCCAGGATTCTACAGGTGACGAAGAATAGCAAAAAGAAGCGGGAAGTTGCCTCTGAACTTGATTTGTCGGAGGAGAGGCTCTTTCAGGAATTTATAACGAAGAAGCTTTGTGAGACATATGATGAAGAGAGCAGCTGGTACCGTTGGAATATTACACTGCCGGCGGGAGAGCTTGGCCAGCGGTACGGCATCGGCAAGGTGCAGAGTATTCAGATCCGGAAAAGGGAAAAGAGTGGTCTTCTCACCGAAGTGCGTCTGGTGGGAAAGAAGGGCCGCAGAACATTTTCAGGACAGCAGGAGATCCGGGAAGGACTTATGCTGCCGGGCCGTCAGCTTACCAGACAGGATGGAAGCAAGAGCAGTTTTTCCATGCTTCCGAGTGCAGCCTTCTTTGTACGGCAGAGCGTGGAAAATGGAAGGGCGTGTTTTCTGTTGACAGGCGGAGGCTTCGGCCATGGGACGGGGATGAGTCAGTGCGGCGCATCTGCCATGGCAAAGGAAGGGTCGGATTACCGGGAAATCTTGCGGCATTATTACAGTGGATGCAAAATCCGCCGTCCGTCTCAATAATCCCGCAGGATCGAGACAGCAAAGAGATTTCCGGTTTAGCGGCGAAGCAGGGAAATGTAATCCCGGATGCGATGTTCTTTGAGAATATAATTTAACAGGCCGCCAAAGAAGAGGATGTACATACACGCATACAGCCAGATCATCAGAAGAGCGATCATTGTCATCGTGCCATAGAAGGAGGCATAATTGCTGACGTGATCTACATAGTATGAAAACAGAAAAGAAAAAGACATCCAGCCGGTCGTGGCCAGAAGGGCGCCTGGAAACTGATCGGCCAGACGCAGCTTTTCATTTGGTATCGTCTTATACATGACAGTAAAAAAGAGAAGCATAATAGCAAAACTGGCAAGGGAACGCAGGCTGATCATTTGCAGAAGAAAATGCTCCATGACGGGAAAGTGTGAGGTCAGTTCAAAAAATAAAAGATTTCCGAAGACAAGAAGCGCAAGTGATCCCAGGATCAAAAGTGCAAAGAGAACCATATATAACATGGAAAGCAGACGCACTATAAAATAATTCCTGGTCTCGCTGATCTCATAGACAGAGTTGAGGCCGGCTGTCAGGGAGAGAAAGGATTTGGAACTGAGCCAAATGGCTGTCACGACTGTGACAGGCAGGATGGACAGAGACTGACTCCGGTAGATCCCATTCACAATCTCAGCAATCAGGCTTCGAAAGGACGCCGGGAAGTAGGATTCCATATAGGAGAGCAGAAGATCCTCGGACAGCGGCGTATAACGCAGCAATGCCAGCAAAAACATCAGAAACGGAAAGAAGGAAAGGATCAGCATAAAAGCCGCCTGTCCGGAATAAGCGGAAATTGACGTCTCTTGTAATTTTACGGAAAATCGTTTGGCAATCTCATATAATTCTACCAGAACATGCAGTTTCTTTTTCTTTTTCATCTCACTCCTCATTCTTGCAAAAACACCTTTTGAACCTGATAATATTAAGAAGGATTGGAATAGGAAACTCAGTCCTGGCCTATAAGGGTATAGCGTCCGTCGCGCAGGACATCGCGGAGTGTGAATATATCGCGGATGTCCTCCGGGGTATCAATGCCGCCCTTTGCCAAATCCTCCATCTCATGAAAATCGCTGCCGGAGCTGGGAATCAAATGATTCTCCTGTACCCAGCCGGCCGCCAGATCATTTTGGTTATTGTGGCGAGGATTGCCGTTATAGCTCTCCGCACCGTCGAGAAAGCGGGCGTCTGCCGCGGTACAGTAGGTCCGGTAAGGATGCGCCTGAAATAAAAGAATATCATTTGCATGACACAATTCATACAGTTCGCGGAGCGTGAGCCGGTGCAGAAGCGGTTTCTGCCGGAAGAAATCCTCCGTTGCGCCGTAGAGTAAATAATCATTTGGGCTTTCCGTGAGATTAACCTCTGCGCCAAGAAGCACCGGGAAGCCTGCAGGAGCGGCCTTTACGGCCGTGTGATAGCCGCTGAGAAAATATTCTATATAATCCTCCGGTGTGACGGCACCGCTTTGATCCCAGACCCATTGACAGTAATGATCGGTAATGACGACAGCATCATACCCTGCAGACTGATACAGAGAAGGGATCTGTGCGGCAGAAACAGAAGCACAGGGGCTGGCCTCACGTGTGTGTGTATGCATTTCTATTTTCATAAGTTATCCTCCGAATTTTTTATGTAATAGGAAATTGCTCGTTACTCTGTGGAGAAGAACGCTGGTTTTGCGTTCTTCATAGGTTTGATTTAATTTCTCTTCGTATGGTTCTTTCATACGTTAGAGAAATTTCAAACCTTTTTGATTTAATTTCTCTTCGTATGGTTCTTTCATACGTTAGAGAAATTTCAAACCTTTTTGATTTAATTTCTCTTCGTATGGTTCTTTCATACGTTAGAGAAACTTCAAACCTTTTTTATCCTATCATTTTATGGAGACGATGTCAAAAATATACAGAGACGGCAGGCCGGGGTGGAAATTTTTGGCGTGATATGCTAGTATAGGGATACTAAATAGAAAGGTGGCGATAATATGCATAGTTTTCAGCCGATAAAAGCAGAGTATTTAGAATGTAATCCTTTTGAGAAGATCGGAAAGGAATGGATGTTAGTTACGGCGGGTACCGAAGAGAAGGTGAATACCATGACGGCCTCCTGGGGCGGTATGGGTGTGATTTGGGGAAAAAATGTTGTCTGGATTGTTGTTCGCAAAAGCCGTTTTACAAAGGAATTCATTGATCGGGAAGGAACCTTTTCTCTATCTTTTCTTGGAGAAGGACATCGCAGCATGCTGAAATATCTGGGAAGTGTATCGGGGCGGACCGAGGATAAGATCAAGCAGGCAGGGGTGGAGATTAATTATGCGGAGGGGATTCCTTTTGTTGACCAGGGGAATCTGATCCTATTGTGCAAGGTGATGTCTGCTACCGAATTAAAGCCGGAAGATTTTACCAATCCGGAAATTGATACGTTATGGTATCCGGATAAGGATTATCATGTGTTGTATATGGCTGGAATTACAAAGCTTCTGGCGAGATAGGAAAGCCGAAGAAACTTATGTGCAATTTTCACAACACGTATTGTGAAATAGTAGAAACCAGTTGACAAATATTCACAAGGGGAGTACAATTGTCTCATAAGATTATGTAGCTTTTTCATAATAAAGAGGAAGCCAACACTTATAATTATTAAATCAGGAGGAAAGAAACTATGAACAAGACATTAAAGAGAGTATTATCTGTTGCGATGGCAGCAGTAGTTGCGATCGGTGGAGTCGCAACGGCTGGTACAAAGAAGGCAGAAGCTGCAAAGTCTGCAAGTATTCCGGTAAGTGTATTCTTTGCAGGAAATTCTAATTGTACATGGCTGGCTAATGATGATGGCAGCGGCGGAGCTTCAAAGGTTTCCAAGACTGTGAAAATTACAAAAGGAAAGCCGGTAAATGTAAGTCTCACAGTTGATGCAAAGGGTAATAAAATTACAGAGGCTGCTGTATTCTGTGTTGACACCAAGGGGATTCTGAAGAAATTCAAGAAGGTTAAGTATTCTAATATTTCTGTAAAGTGCGATGGCAAGGCAGTCAGCGGCATCAAGACAAAACAGGGATACTTTGAGAAGGATCAGAATACAGAGAGCTGGAGATTATCTTTCTTTAATACATATGGAAATAATGGAGATAATACAGGAAGCAATGGTACTGCTAAGAAGTACAAATTCAAGAAGAACCTGGTAGTTTCCTTTACAATTACAGCAAATTAATCCATATCGTGATTATGCAGCTGTTGTGGATATCGCTTTAAATAGCAGGATTAGAGGAATTGGTTGGTAATTTGCTTACTCTTTTCTCTATTATATAAAGGGGGCTGTTGTATTTTTGCAACAGTCCCCTTATTTTGCGTTCTTCTATTTCCCTATTTAATAGTTTTGTGTTATACTGATATTTAATGATGCTGGGGTCAAAAGGGTGCTTCGCATCAATTAATATGGATTCGTATGTTCAAAATAATGACAGGAGGAGCCAGAAATTATGGCAGGTACGGAACAATCAGCCAAAGGAAACGGACGAGCTGCCGCCGGGAAATCGCGTTCCGGCAGTGCTTTGGGAGGCAGGGCAAAAAAGAAAACAGCGATTGCGGAAGAATTGAAAAATGTGACAGAGCCGCTTGTATTTGGATTAGATATCGGAACGAGAAGTATTGTAGGGACTGTGGGTTATCGGACAGGACCCAGGAAATTTGTAGTGGTGGCTCAGGTTTCAGTGGAGCATGAGACAAGAGCGATGCTGGACGGACAGATTCATGATATTCATGCAGTGTCGCAGACGATTATTCAGGTCAGGAAACAGCTGGAGGATATGCTGGGGAGAACTCTGACGGATGTCTGTATCGCGGCCGCAGGCCGAGTGCTGAAGACAGTTGTGGCCCAGGCACGCGTTGATTTTAATTATGAGACAGTGATTACACAGGAGCATATCTATTCCTTGGATATGCTGGGCGTGGAAAATGCATATGAGGTTTTGCGCCAGGAGCAGCAAAGTGATGATATTCACTTTTATTGTGTCGGTTATTCTGTGATCCGCTATTATCAAAATGATTATCCGATCTCCAATTTGGAGGGACATAAGGCGACATCAATCCGAACAGAGATGATTGCTACCTTTCTGCCGAATGAGGTGGTGGACGGGCTGTATGCGGCCGTGGAAAAGGCAGGACTATTTGTAGCCAACCTGACCCTGGAGCCGATCGCGGCGATTAACGTGGCGATTCCGGAGAAATTCCGTCTGCTCAATATCGCCCTTGTAGACGTGGGGGCGGGTACATCGGATATATCGATCACAAACGATGGGAGCATTCTCGCTTACGGCATGATTCCGGCAGCAGGGGACGAGGTGACGGAATGTCTGGCGAAGCATTACCTGACAGATTTTGAAGAGGCGGAAAAGATCAAGTGTCAGAGTTCTCAGAAGAAACAGGTGACATATCACGATATTATGGGGACGACCCAGAAGCTGTCCTCCTCAGAAGTTAAAGGAGTCGTAGGGCAGACGGTGCGTCAGATCACAAAGCAGGTGGCCGACAAGATCATCGAACTTAATGGCGGCAGGAGTGTCAGTGCCGTATTTATTGTGGGCGGCGGCGGCAAGGTGTTAGGTTTTGAGGAATCGCTGGCAGAATATCTGGAGCTTCCGAAGGAGCGTGTCGCGCTGCGTGGCTCTGAGGTCATGGGAGATATTACGTTCTGGCAGAAAGATATCAAGGTGGATTCTCTGCTGGTGACGCCGGTGGGTATTTGTCTGAATTATTATGAGCAGAGAAATAATTTTATCTTTGTGACGGTTAACGGGGAGCGGATTAAGCTGTATGATAACAGCCGTCTGACAATTGTGGATGCGGCGATGCAGGTAGGCTTTCCGAATGAGGATCTGTTCCCGAAGAGAGGCAGAGCGCTCGATTACACGGTCAATGGAGAAAAGCGGATGCGCCGCGGCGAAGCCGGCGAGACTGCTGTGGTGAAGCTGAACGGCAGGGAAAGCGGGCTTAGTGATTCCATCGAGCAGAATGACAAAATTGAGATCACGCCTTCCACGAAGGGGACAGATGCTGTTTTGAATATCGGGGATCTGCCGGAGTATCACTCTAATATTAATTTTACATTTAACAAAAAGAAAATCCGCTGTCCGCGCTTTGTGAAGGTGAATGGTGAACTGGTATCAGAGTTCTATGATATTCAGCAGGATGATGCGATTGAGATCGTGGATTACTATACACTGGAGCAGGTATTGGAATTTATGGATATCGTATACCGGGGACAGGTCTATGTTAATAATGCAAAAGCAGACCGGGATACAAAGGTTTATGATAACTTTTCTATTGCGTGTGAGATCAAGAAGGAAGAGCCGAATTATCAGCAGTTGATGGAGGAATATGGTGACGGCCAGGTGCCGGAGGCTGTGTTAAACGGAGAGGCTATGGAAGCGGACCGGCTTCTGGAGAGAGAGTATGAAGGTGTCGGGGAGACGGATGAGTCGTTAACCGGGGAGAAAGCAGGGGAATCTTACGTTGAGGATACAGTTGTAGAATCGGAAAATCAGGGGAGTGCGGATCTGTCTGGTCAGGAGTCAGAGGTTCGTGGTGCTGAGGCAGATATTACTAATGTAGAGACAGAAGAGAGTGTAGCAGAAGAGGAGGCAGAAGTTTCTGATGGAGATGTGACAGATGTAGAACCGGAGGAACCACCGTCTCTTGATATACAGATTACGGTGAATGAAGAACCCGTCATTTTGAAAAATAAAAAGAATTATATCCTTGTAGATGTACTTGATTTTTATCCCTTTGACCTGTCTGTTGCAAAGGGAGACCGTTTGGAGACATTGGTGAACGGTGTTTCTTCAGAATTTACGCAGCCTGTGAAGGCAGGGGACGAGATTCGTATATTTTGGGTTTAACGATGCGGAGTGAGAGGAAGGATGAGGAACCATGCAGGTATGTAGTATTGCCAGCGGCAGCAGCGGCAATTGTATTTATGTAGGAGAGGGAGAGCATCATATTTTAATTGATGCGGGGATCAGCAGGAAACGTATTGTAGAGGGGCTGCGTCAGATCCATGTGGAGCCGGAGCAGCTGGACGCGATCTTCGTGACACATGAACATATAGACCATGTCAGCGGTGTACCTATGATGGTGAAGATGTTTGATGTGCCGGTCTATGCGACGGGCGGAACATTGGATGCAATCCGGCAGAAGGATTCGCGTGGTATTCTGCAGATGGAGCAGCTCTTTCAGGTGCATGCGGATCAGCCGGTACAGATGGGGGGAATGGTGATCACGCCGTTTCGGATGTCTCACGATGCCGCGGAGCCGGTTTGTTATACCGTGGAAGCCGGAGGACATAAGGCAAGTGTGGCAACGGATCTGGGAATGTATGATGATTATACGGTTTCTCATCTGGAGGGAAGTGAACTCCTGCTGTTGGAGGCAAATCATGATATTAGTATGCTGGAGACAGGGAGATATCCCTATTCGCTCAAAAGGCGTATCCTGAGTGAGATGGGGCATTTGTCGAATGAAGATTCCGGCAGTCTTTTGTGCCGGCTGCTTCATAGTAGATTACGCCATATATTTTTGGCGCATCTGTCGGAGGAAAATAATTATCCGGAACTTGCGTACGAGACCGTGAAGTGCAGGCTTTGGGAAGAGTTGGGAATGAGAGAGCTTCCCTTTTCCCTGGAGGTGGCGGGACGCAGTCAGCCATCTTCGTTGGTGTCGGTTTAAATGGTGTTGGTTTGATGTTAAATCTGGATTAAATAGAATACAAATAAGGAGAATAGAACAATGAAAAAGGTTGTTGTGACAGTGGTGGGAAAGGACAGCGTTGGCATTATCGCGAAGGTATGTACGTATCTTGCGGAGAGCGGGGTGAATATTTTAGATATTTCCCAGACGATTGTGGATGGATTTTTTAATATGATGATGATTGTGGATACAGCGGAGTGTCGTGAGGATTTTGGGGAATTTGTGAGCAGGCTGGAGAAGATTGGAGAGGAGATGGGATGTATTATTAAGGCACAAAGAGAGGAAATTTTAGACAGAATGCACAGGATTTGATGGTAGTGGAAAGGATTGGACATTATGATAAACATAAATGAGGTGTTGGAAACCAATCATATGATTGAGAAGGATAACCTGGATGTGCGTACGATTACGATTGGAATCAGTCTTTTAAGCTGTATTGACAGTAATTTGGAGCGGCTGAACCAGAAAATCTATGACCGTATTATGGCTGTTGCAGGGAATTTGGTTTCCACAGGGCAGGATATTGAGAGAGAATATGGGATTCCGATTGTAAATAAGAGGATATCTGTGACGCCGATTGCGCTTGTCGGCGGTGCCGCCTGCCGGAGACCGGAGGATTATGCCAGTATTGCGCATACATTAGACCGTGCGGCGAAGGAGCTGGGCGTGAATTTTATCGGCGGATACAGTGCGCTGGTTTCGAAGGGGATGACAGAGAGTGATGAGCTTTTGATCCGTTCGATTCCACAGGCACTTGCAGAGACAGATTTTGTGTGTAGTTCCGTCAATCTCGGTTCAACGAAAACAGGACTTAATATGGACGCCGTGAAGATGATGGGCGAGGTAATCCTGGAGACAGCCGAGGGCACAAAAGAAGAGGACAGCATTGGCTGTGCAAAACTTGTCGTTTTCTGCAATGCACCGGATGACAATCCGTTTATGGCGGGAGCTTTTCATGGGGTGACAGAGGCGGATGCCGTTATCAATGTAGGCGTCAGCGGACCGGGTGTAATGAGAAAGGCACTGGAGGCAGAGCGTGGGACAGATTTTGGATCCCTGTGTGAGAGGGTAAAAAAGACAGCATTTAAGATTACACGTGTGGGACAGCTTGTTGCGATGGAGGCCTCCAGAAGGCTTGGGATTCCCTTTGGAATTATTGATCTTTCCCTGGCACCGACACCTGCTATAGGTGACAGCATTGCCGATATTTTTGAGGAAATGGGTCTGGAGCGTGCCGGAGCGCCGGGAACAACAGCAGCACTGGCACTTTTAAATGATCAGGTAAAAAAGGGCGGCGTGATGGCTTCCTCTTATGTGGGAGGACTTAGCGGCGCGTTTATTCCGGTCAGTGAGGATCAGGGAATGATCCGCGCGGTACAGGATGGGGCGCTGACACTGGAGAAGCTGGAGGCTATGACATGTGTCTGTTCCGTGGGGCTGGATATGATTGCGATTCCGGGAGATACTAAAGCAGCATCCATTTCCGGAATGATTGCTGACGAGATGGCTATTGGCATGGTTAATCAGAAGACAACAGCAGTTCGCGTGATTCCGGTGATTGGAAAGGGAGTTGGTGAGATGGTAGAGTTTGGCGGTTTATTGGGGTATGCGCCGATTATGCCGATCAATTCCTTTGACTGCAGCGATTTTATAAATCGGGGAGGACGTATTCCTGCACCGATTCACAGCTTTAAGAATTAGGCTTTCAAACTACTGAGGTGTGCTGCTTTTGACACCTTAATCCGTTAAAGATCGTTTTTAATTGGGAAAGATGGGGATATGTATGAAAAAATTGCGGGAGCTGCCCTTGTGGGGGAAGATTTTGGCTGGCGTGCTGGCGGCGCTTGTTATACTGGCGGCAGCCGGATATGGAATTTTCAGCTATTTTTATGGGCAGATGAAAATTGACACGGGGGAGAATGTCGAGACGCAGGAAGAGTATTTTGACGAGGATGAGGGCATTGAGAACCTGAAGGAGATGGATCCGGACAAGCTTCAGCTTGACAGTGCGGAGAGCATACAGCAGAATCAGAATGTCATTAATATTCTGGTGTGTGGGGAGGAGTCAATCGGCGGTGGGCGTGGACGGACAGACAGCATCATGATCGCCACGGTGAACCAGCTTGACCAGACGCTTCGTCTGACCTCGATCATGCGAGACACCTATGTGCAGATTCCCGGCTTTAGCGATAACAAGATTAATGCCGCCTATCATAATGGGGGCATGAAGACGCTCGTCAAGACGATCCAGAAAAACTTTGGCATTTCAGTAGATGGCTATGTGCTTGTTAATTTTCGTTCGTTTCAGAATGTCATCGATGCGCTGGGCGGCATTGATATCACGCTGGCAGAGGACGAGGTGTCTTATCTGAACCGCACAAATTATATTTCGGATTATTCCAATCATAATCTGGTGGTCGGGAAAAATCATATGAACGGAAATCAGGCGCTGGGATATGCGAGAGTCCGGTATGTGCCGAAGGATGGGCAGTATGGTGATTTTGCCAGGACGCTTCGTCACCGTACGGTGATGACAGCGATCTATAAGAAACTTATGGATAAATCGGCATTAGAGTTGATTGCTATGGTGCCAAAGCTGATGCCGCTTGTTACGACAAATATTAAGAAGGCAGATCTGGTAAATTACCTCTATGCCGGTGTCAATGTACGCGGCAAAAATCCAAAGCTGGAGACACTAAATGTCCCGGTGGAGGGAGCTTATAAAATCACAAGAGTACGTTCTATGTCTGTCATTCTTCCTGCAGATTTAGATAAGAATGTACGGGAGATGCAGAAATTTATATATGGTAGTCTGGCAGGAAAGGACGAGGAGGAGCAGGACGGCGCCAAGATTACGGTGGGGCAGTGACGGGTGTTTTTATTTTACAGAGAGCAAAGGAGATACGCGAATGAAAGAGATAAAAAAACCTGCGTTTATGCAGGAGGCAAATCAGAGACCGGGTCATTTATGGATATTAGAGATTTTTATATGCTGCCTTGTACTTACAGTATCCAGTTTTGCGATGGGAGTGATACAGGTACCGGCCATGTTTGCCTGGCTGCTCCAGGGGGAGGATTACCTTCGGATGATGCGGACAGGAAATTTGGATCCAAATATACTTCTGAAACTTGTGGAGAATATACCGGAATGGTATACGATTGTAACGCTGTACTCGGAGATTTTTATGATTCTTGTCGTTCTGCTTTACTGCTGGTTCTTTGAGAAAAGGAGGCCGCAGACGCTGGGATTTTTTTCAAAAGGATGGTTTTCGGAGTATGCTGCCGGGCTTGGAATCGGCGCCGCCATGCTTTTTGCCTCCTATGCGATTTGTGTCGTATTGCAGGGCATGTCTTTTCCAAAATGGGCCCATACGGCGATGCCGCTCTACGTTCCGCTCTATTTTGGCGGATATCTGATCCAGGGGATGGCGGAGGAAGTACTTTGCCGCGGATATCTTATGGTGACGTTGAGCCGTAGAAATTCCATACAGTATTCCATGGTTCTCAGCAGCATTTTCTTTATGATGCTTCATTTGAATAATCCGAATATGACACTGCTTAGTGTGTTAAATCTGTTTTTATTCGGTTATTTTATGGCTGTGCTCTTTATCGAGAGTGGCAATATCTGGATCGTATCGGCGCTTCACAGTGCGTGGAATTTCTGTCAGGGTAATCTGCTGGGGGTGAATGTCAGCGGCTTAAAGGGACAGAGCACTATCTGGACGGCAGAGAGATATGGTGGCCGATGGGCGCAGCTGATTAATGGTGGAGGATTTGGCCTGGAGGGCGGCCTGGCTGTGACAGTAGTCCTCTGTGTGGGGATTTGGTATCTCTACCGTCGGATGGAGAAAAAAAGGATACTTATAGGAACGGAAGAAGAGGAGCTGATATCTGCAGACAATCAGGGCTATCCTGTGATGGGACAGGAGGAGCCTGAGAGGAAAACTAATCTGGGGACGGTGCGGGAGGATTCTTCCTCTCACAACCCGGACAAAAAGCGGGCAGTGACTTTTGAGACTGTGCTGTCGGCACAGAAGCCGGAGGGGGAGAAGCGGGAAGAAGACCCAAAAGATACGATGTTTAATGCAGATTATTTTAAAGATGAATAAGAGACGCTTAGATAATATCAAGTATTTTTTGAAGACGGCAGGAGAGATTATGGGTTTCCCGGATCTTTCTCCTGCCGTTTTCTGCGATACGGCATCGTTCCTCCTCATGGGTCAGGTAATAGCTGGCCTTTTGGAGCAGATCACCGATTCCGTCATAGAAGACAAGATCTTCGCCGTCCTTCTACAGACCATCATACTACGGGCGATAGTCT
>CAYYGS010000032.1:0-14383 GCA_964471335.1 uncultured Jutongia sp. | reverse complement strand
CGGTGAAGTCAAGAAGGCGTTAGATTCTGTTAAGGAAAGACTCGATTCCAAATACGGTATCGTCCTCCTGCAGCCGCCTTATACAAAATACCATGTAGAGTTGGGTGAGATTTCCTCCGATCCGCCGGGATATAAAGAGAATGCAGGAATCTTCTGCCACAACAATCCATGGATCTCCTGCGCCGAGACAATGCTGGGACGCGGAAACCGTGCTTTTGAAATCTACCGCAGGACATGCCCTGCTTACATTGAGGATATCAGTGAAATCCACTGCACAGAACCGTATGTATACTCCCAGATGATCGCCGGCAAAGATGCTCATTTCTTCGGCCAGGCAAAGAACAGCTGGCTGACCGGTACTGCCGCATGGACTTTTGTAAATGTATCTCAGTATATTTTAGGTGTGGTTCCCACCTTACACGGACTGAGCATTGACCCCTGCATCCCTGCTGAGATGGGTACAGGCTTTACCATGACCAGAAAATTCCGTGAAGGTGTATACAACATCACCGTACAAAATGACAATAAAGTAGAAAAGGGTGTTGCCAAACTGATCGTAGACGGCAAGGAACTTACTGGTACAACTGTAGTGCCATACGAAAAGGGTAAAACAGAATATAATGTAACTGTTGTAATGCAGTAATCAGGAAAGAGCAATTTCCACCCAAAAAGGGGCAAAACAAATGTTTTGCCCCTTTTATTTATCTAATAATAATATCTAATCAGAAATTTACATCGACTGCCGCTCCCTTTAAATCCTCTTCCAAAAGCTTTAATTTCTTGACAATCTCATTCATTCTCTTATGTAAGTTCCTGCTCTGTTCATCCAGCAGATCGTCCGCCATCGCTTCAACAGGCTCTCCTGCCTGATCGATTTGTGACAGCTCAATCTCGTCAAGTGCACTCTCCTGTATCTTCTGGATCAACTCTTCCTGCTCTTCCTTCCGTTCCTCCTGCGCTTCCTTGATCTCCTCCCGCTCCTTTTCTTCTGCCTTCTTTTCCTCGGCTTTTTCCTTCTCCTCTTCTCTGGTCTCGTCTAAGTGGTCTTTTCCCTCTGCAAAGAGTTCTCCGAGAATCTCCTTATTCACAGCATCCATAATGACATCTGCCTGCTTGGAAGCATCGACCATCGGATGATGCTTCAGCTTCTCCTGAAGCATCTCCCCCAACTCCAGAGAAGCTATCTCAGCGTCCACTTTATTCTTATCAATGATCGTACGATACACTTCCTCTTCGATGTCAAGCACCAGCATATCATTCTGAAATCCTGTCCGGCCCTCCTGTTCCAACTCCATCAGACGTGCCTCTTCTTCCTCTGTCAGCTTCACATCTGACCACGGATCCAGATCACGTTTCTTACGGAGCAGCTCCAGGTCACGGTACTCCTGACTGTCCTGTGTTACACCGTAATCCTCCATCGTCCTCTGGCGTCTGGACGATACGTCCTTGATCTTATCAATATTTTCCATATTATTCTGACGCAGAGAAGCAACCTCATTCTTCTTCTCATCAATCATACGATTCATGTCTTCATCAAAATCATACGCATCCTTTATCAGCTTCATCGCCTGCTTCTGCGCCTGCTTTCTTCTGATTGCAAGACTGTCCGCCTTGATCGTCACATCCTCTTCTTCATTCTTTGACGGCTTCTTTCCCGCCTGTCCTCTCACGGACACCTTACCCATATTCAATGGCTCCGTGGCAACATATCTTCCACGGTCCGACTGATTCACATACAAATTCATAAATAACCTCCATGCCGCTTTCTGCGGATCAAACAATAATACGTCTCACACTTTATCCCTGTACATCAAAAACCGGAAGCCCATCCAGCATTTCCGTCATCGGGGTAGCCCCATCGTCCTCCAGCTTCATGAGAATCTCTCTCTCATCCTCCTCAAAAATCATATCCCATTCCGAGAACTGCTTCTTTTCCAGATACAGCTTTTTCCGCTTTCCATGCAGCTTCTCTGCCTCTGCTTCCTCCTCCGTCTCCGGAAGCGCAGCATATTGTTTTGTTTTCTTGAACTCCTCGTAGACGTCACGATACGCATTTAAGATCGCTTCTTTGTCGGGATCGTCCTTTGACACCTCTCCCACCATCTGATTATAGATCTCCTCTACCTCCTGCTTAGAACTTGCCTGCTTGAGCTTCTGTTCCAGCTTCATACGTTTGTACTCAATTCTTCTCGCCATCTGATACAGCGTTGGGCATTGCATCCGAAGATAATTCATCTCCTGCGAAGTCAGCTTCTTGCCGCTCTTAATCTTAGCCGCCAGCTTCTCCTGATATGCACTGTGATCCTCCTCCGTCATATCCGGAAATGGATCATATATCCCCTCCAGCTCCTTCTTCAGGATCTGCCTTGCTGTCAGAGGTTCCTCCTGCGTCTCCTGTACATCACTTTCCTGATTTGCAATCTCCGGCTGTTCTGGATTCATAGCCCCCCGCAACAGCCGTCTCTGTAATACTCTCATAAACGGTTCTTCCTTTCTCTGCGTGAGTTCGTTATATACAAATCCATTTGACCATAGCAAACCCTTATATTGACAATAATAAATGCCTTCTCAAAACCAAAAAGACACTATAACAGGTTGAAACTAAATCATTCTTTTCAACCTATATTATATTTCGGAATATACCAGAAAAAATTAACCGATAAGATCACCTGTTTTTCGTTGATAGATCGTAAAGAAATACTCCAGATCGTAGTATGTCTGCTCCTCTGAATCATGTGTCATCTCCCATTCAGGATCGTTATCCAAATTTGGAAAATAGGCATCCGCATCATAGGAATATAAAACTTTCGTCACATATGCCGTACTGCAATAGGGTAAAAACTGGCGATACACCTGCTCCCCCCCGATGATAAAAATATCCTGCGTGGAATACCTTCCAAGCTCACGGAGCGCCTCCTCCATGCTGTGTACGATCACAGCATCCGAAAATTTATAATCGGGTTTTCTCGTCAGGACAATATTGGTACGTCCCTTGAGACTTGTCCCGCCCGGCAGACTTTCCATCGTCTTTCTGCCGCCCAAAACCACCTTGCCCATTGTCATTTCCTGAAATAGTTTTTTATCCTGTGGGATACTCGCCAGAAGCTCGCCGCGCCTCCCAATAGCCCAGTTCTCATCGACTGCCGCAATCAAATTCATATCGATATCCTTTCTCGCAATTAAACTATACAGGCAGGATAATCTCTGCTTATCCTGCAACACTTGTACTACTTCTGCGCAAATAGATATTCATACTCTCTGGGCAGGATCGCCTTTACATAAATTCCATCGTTTCTGTATTCCTCCTCCAGTACCTGCCCGTACTGACGGATACTTGCTGCCACCGATGCCTGTGCATAATCGAAAACTCTCTCAAGCAGCACCTTTCTTTCCTTTAACTGTTCCGATATCACCTCCAGCATATTCGTGATGCCATCGCCTGTTTTCGCAGAGATTCTCACAATTTTATCTGCCCGCAGATCCTTTAGCATCTGCGGTTCCTGCAGCAGATCAATCTTATTAAATGCTGTGATGATCCTTTTATCTCCCACCTCCAGCCGCTCCAGCGTCTCATATACCGTATACATCTGCGCCTCCATGTCCGGATTTGCACAATCCACTACATGCAGGATCAAGTCGGCATATTTTGCCTCCTCCAGCGTACTGCGGAATGCCTGTATCAGGTGATGCGGCAGCTTACGGATAAAACCTACCGTATCCGTAAAGAGGATCTCCTCACCGTCCTCTGTCACAAGCTTCCTCGTCGTAGGGTCTAACGTCGCAAATAATTTGTCCTCTGACAGAACACCGGCTCCCGTAAGATGATTCAACAGCGTAGACTTTCCTGCATTTGTGTAACCTACAATCGCCACCACCGGCACCGGATTCTCCTGCCGTTTCTTCCTGGTAAGTTCTCTGGTACGCTTAACCTGCTCCAGTTCTTTTCTCACGTTTGAGATGCGGTTCTTAATCAATCGCCGGTCCATCTCCAGCTTCTGCTCTCCCGGTCCCCTCGTGCCGATACCGCCTCCCAGCCTGGACAACTCACTTCTGCCACCGATCAGATGCGATGAACGGTAACGCAGCTGCGCCAGTTCCACCTGCAGCTTTCCCTCACTCGTGGAAGCCCGTTTTGCAAAAATATCCAGAATCATGACCGTGCGGTCAATCACCTTAACCATTAATTCCTCTGACAGATTTCGCAGCTGTGCCGGTGTCAGCTCATCATCACATACCACCGTATCCGCATGATGCCTGTCAACCAGCTCCGCTACCTCCTTGATCTTTCCCTTCCCGATATATGTGCCCGGATGCATCCTTTCTCTGTTCTGAATCACCATGGCCACTGTCACAGCACCCGCTGTCTGTCCTAACTCCTCCAATTCCTCCAGAGACTGCTTTGTATCATCACCGTCTGCTGTCGCCACTCCCACCAAAATAATGCGTTCCTGCTCCTCCTGTGTATCAAAAACCTTCTCACTCAAAATCAAAATCTCCTATTCTACAGTCTCCACATATCCTGCCATACCGGCATCCTCATTGGACTCCGTCGTATCATCCTCTCCAGACGGCGTTGCATTTACATCCTCCTCTGACTGACTCTCCCCAGAAGGTACCGCAGCTGACGGCGTCTGCTGAGACACAGCAGAAACTTCTGGCGACGCCGTATTAGACGACGGCCGCGTGCTCTGCGGGGATGCACTGTTTTGCAGTCCATCTGATGACGGAACCGACATATCCGAATCCTGCCCCGCAGAATCCTCCGTCTCTCCCATGCCATCCGCATTCGATCCAACCGCTCCCCCGGTAGCTGTCCCGGTTCTGTCTGTCCGTGTCTTAATAAAACGATATTCCTTCCGCATACTCTCATCCTGGCTGTACAGCGTCAGATATTTCTCCGCTTCATTTTTTGCATCTGTAAAATATCCCCTCTTTTCTAACAGAATAATTAAATTTTTCCATAAAATCTGCCGGGAAGCCGCATCTGCCAGCTTAAGTCCCTCTGAAAAATATTGCTGCGCATTCTCATAATCCTGCTGCTCCAGGGCACACTGCCCCAGCTGATTATATGCCTGTGCGCGGTATGTCATCTCACCGGAATCAATATATCCCTGAAAATACTCCTTCACATGTTCACGGTCTACCTCCTGTGCAGACAATTCCAGCATACCCAGATAATATCCTGCGCCCAGATAGCCCTTCTGCAGAGAATCTCCCAGCATTTCGGCCGCCTTCTCATTGTCTCCCTGATAGTGATATGCCCATCCCTTCTGACATAACGCATAAGCGTCTTTATCCTTTAGTTTGATCATCTCTGTCAGAAGCTTATCTGCTGCCTCCTTCTGACCATAATCAAGATACAGGGCATACAGGCGGAAGTATGCCTCAAACTTCTCCCGTCCGGCGCCATCAATGACCTTTTGATACTCACGTCCGGCTTCCTCCACGATATTCAGCCGCTCCTCCAGTTCTCCCTTCTTCATATACGCGCCCCAGTTTTTTGGATCCTTTCGAACCGCCTGCTTATATGTTTTCAAGGCCTTATCCTGCTCTCCTACCGCCTCCAGGACAACACCCTGACTGCACAGGATATTACTGTCCAGAGAGGCAGGCTCTGCCAGCTTTAACGCCTTCTCACATGCCTCCAGACTCTCCTCATAGCGTCCCAGATGATAATATGCAATTGCCTGTCCATAATATACCTGCTTATTATTCGCATTTGCAATGCTATTATCCGTATCCTGGTAAGCGCGCTTAAACTGCTTCAACGCCTGTTCCGGCTGCCCCATTTCATTAAGCACCATTCCATAACCAATATAAAATTCCGCTCTCTCATCATTCTCCTCGATTGCCTTCTGCAGATAATCGGCTGCCTGACGGTAATCGCCCGACTGTGCCAGCTCCATCGCCCTGTCATACGATGCCACACCCGCGCCGCAGCCCGACAGCAGGATGCAGACACAGCCGACCAGTACCAACCCGTATATTTTTACTCCCATAATAAACTGATTCCTTTCTTAAAATATATCTTGTTCAAACATACCGCTTCGCGGCACAAACATTTTCCCAAAAATCTTAATCTTGTCCATTGTAACACGAATCCCATAAAAAAGAAACGGAAATCTGCAATATCCTGTAACGATACGGATTTCCGTTCCAATCATTCTTTTCAGCCTAATCTAATCTGATATCTTGCTGGCAGCGATTATATTCTGCAATTGTCTGCGTTTTTTGGCAGGCAGCGTCCTCGGATCCATCAAGTCCTCGCAAAAACTCTCCACATCGCCATCATTCCAAAAATCTATTTCCTGCCGAAGCATTCGGCAACAATAGCTTTTTTTATCAATTATTATCTTATAATAATAATATCTTCCCTCCCGATACTGTTCCACATAACCCTTTCGCACCAGCTTTCCCAAAAAGGTAGACACCGTCTGCGGCTTCCAGTCCTTCTCATAAACCTCCAGGGCACGAGCCATAATACCTGCCAGTCTTGTTCCATCTCCCAAATCCCAAATACATTTCATAATGATCTTTTCGCTGTCTGTCAATTCGTACCATTCCATAATCATTCCTCATTTCTCTAATGTCTTTTGTAATTGTGTCCACTCGAAAAGGCAATGTGGGACATTGCATCTTCCATGGATATGTTAGCAAAACACACCCATTAAGTCAATAAAGGAAATATCCCACCAGATATAACAAAAGGGGTATCCGTTTTACGAATACCCCTTTGCATTTCACTCCATTATATGCTAATCCAAATACACACCTTAGTCCGGCTGCTGTGTAGCTGTAGCAGTCGGCGGCTCCGGAGAACTTGATGGTGATGCTTCCGGAGAACTTGATGGTGTAGTTTCCGGATCTTCCGTCTGTGTCGGAGTCGGCGTTGTGCTTCCCTGTGACTTCTTCAGGCTCACATCTACACTGGCTGTCGTATCATAATCCATGCTTGCATATATCTTGATATAGTATGTACCAGCCTTTGATACATTGAATTTGTATGTAGCGTCTTCTGCATTGAATGCCCAGTCATAATCAAGCTCATTTCCAGAGGCATCCATCAGTTTAAAGCTATATCCGCTTACCGCATAGCTGGATGACTTGGCATTCAGCTCATAACTCTGTGACCCCGTTGCTGTAAACTTCACATAAGCAGCATCATACAAATCACTTTCTGATACATTGGAACTGCATGTTACTCTTACAGAAGAACCATTATCTGCCAATTCAACTGCAGTCCTCTCATAAACCGGCTGTACCTTTGCAATCTTCATTGTCGTGCTTCCCAGCCTCTGATCCAGAGAATCGCTGTCCAGGGACTGCAGGAGGATATAATATGTCTCACCTGCATTCATTGCAAACTGGAAGGTACTCGTCTGAGTCTCAGAATCGTTCTTGCCGCTCTCGCGATCCAGCTTTTTACCGGTTCCGTCAAATACAACAGGACGTACTGCCTTACCGTTCAGATAAGATGTCGTGATCTCATAAGTTCCCTTCTCTGCCGGAGTTACCTTTGCATAGCTGTCATTGTTACCAGTAGATGTATATGTCGTCTCTGTACCATCCGCATTAATTGCTACTGCTGCTGCAGTCTCTGTTGCAAAGTCATGTGTCAGCTGCAGGCCGGAGATATTTGCTCCTGCTACAGCAAATGTGCCAACAGTACGCGTAATGTAGAAGTCCTCTCCATACTCTACCGTCTCACGGTATCTTACAGAATAATTACCGTCTGCCAGGATCAATCTGAAAGCACCTGTCTCGGAATTATAGTTACCAATAGAATCCTCATAGTAATAATAAGTATTGGAATATACAGACTGGCAAATACCCTTATCATTGTAAATGTAAAGCGTACCCTTGCCTAAAGGCGCTGTCGTACCGTCTGCTTTCTTCTGGGAAACAACACCCTCTACCGTGTAGCGTGAAATAGCGAGCACCAGATCACCGACTGCTACATCAGCAGATGCGTCTGTTACTGTAATATCTGTTGTGAAATACTGCTTCTTACCTGTCTCATCCAAGACATATGCAGAATAAACACCTACCGGGAGAGAAGCCCTGAAGCTGCCCATGTAATCTGTCATGATGCTGAAATCCCAGCCTTCATATTTCTTGTTTGCAGACTCGAAGTAAATCCTCTTATTTTCTACAATGTTTCCATTTGCATACTTCGCAGTTGCCGTTACATTGGCAAAACGAACCGGAACTGTCACATCCTGCGTTCCGTCTGCAGCAATTGAGATCGTGCTGCCCGTATCATAAAATACATTGTTTGGTGCATACAGCTTCACAACATAATCACCAGCCGGAAGCTCTGTCAGATAAGTACCTGCTGCTACATCCGGTACCTGATAACCTGTCGGAGCCGGTGTCTGTGTTGCTCCTGCTACAGGTGCTGCTGCCTGTGCTGTTGCCATCGGAAGAGGTCCTACCAGTGCAGAATAATTATGCTCATATACTCTGTAGCTGATCAGATCACTTACCTCGTCAGTTAATATTCTGTCATAATTGCTGTATGCTTTGTGATGATTTCCACCAATCAGTCTCGTATCCTCATAATAATCGGTTGTCACCTGCTCATACTTTGACCATGTGCGCAGCGGGATATAATCCTGCATAGATGTCGCATCCTTCGAAACGAAGAAAAGCTCTTCATTTGATGCAAGCATCGCCTGGAAGGAATCTCTTACGATACCGGAAATATTGAAATACTGTACCGCGTCCACTACTACAGTAGAAGTCGTCGTACGTGCCGGATCAACAGAATCTGTTACCGTAATAGAGAATGAATGGACTCCTGCAGCGATAGACTGTGGGATATACAGCGTCGTAGAAGTTGCAATATCCTGTACTGTCTGATTTGTTGTTGCATTGACAATCCTGTCTGTAGACAGTCTTGCACCAGCCACATCTCCTGCTGCCAGTGTAAAGAGATACCTGCCGGAACCACCCTTTGGCTCAATTGTAATGCTCTGATATGCATTATCAGCAGAAACGATCGGATTCGGATTGGCTACTGTAGCCCTGTCTGCCGTATAATCATCCACACGGCACTCCCTTTCATAATCCAAAGCAGCAAGTGTTACATCATCGTATACCTTAGAAGTCAGCGTAACCTCTGCTTTTCTGCCGAGCTCGTCCAGCGCCTGGATCGTAAACTCTGTATTGCCGACCGTAGTAGGAATACCCTTCAAAATACCACGCTTACCTACCAGAGTCATTCCATCCGGCAATGTGCTTCCTTTCTTTACGGAATAAGAAACATTACCAATCCCGTTGTTAAAGAAATTGTATAAGCTTACAACATATGTAGCACCCTTTTCCCACAGCAATGTAGTCTCTTTGTCATCGTCAGATACAAAAGCCTTCTTATTCTGTACCGTTGCTGTGATCTTCTTCTTTTTCTGTCCCATAGATATCTGAATAAAGTCTCCGTTTGGAACAGACTGTGAAAGATACAAATAATATGTCTTCTGATCAGTAGTTGAAATTGCATCCACTACCGGCTGTCTGTTAAATTTACCGTCCTTAAAAGACTTCAGATTAACTGTGATATCAGAAGCATTCAAAGCTGTCTTCTTCTTCAGCGTCATTACAACTGCTGAGCTGTCCAGCGCATCTACAGATATTGACTTGATTGCCGGGCCGGATACCTTGACCTTGCATTTCAGCTTCTTGCTGCCTACTTTAGCAGTGATCACTGCAGAACCCTTCTTAATACCCTTAATCACTGCGGTGCTCTTTTTCTTTCCGCTTGTCTTTGTAACCTTTGCAATCTTTTTGTTACTTGTTTTCCACTTTACCTTCTTATTTGCCTTCTTGACCTTGAGGCTCACCGTGGAACCAACCGTAACACTTACCTTGGACTTGTTCAGCTTCGGTCCCTTTTTCTTTGCGGCAGCAGCAGTGTTCATATTTACATTCACACCAGTCACTACCATAGAAAATGCCAAACCGCAAGCCAAGGCCTGTTTCATGACTTTTGTCATTTTCATGTTTTCATCTCCTATCCATGTTGCTCATTCTTAAAGTTACCTATTGCATATAACAGATACTTTATAATTGTATCATTTATGAAGGCAAAAAGCAATCCTTATTTCCTCTCCCTCCTTTCCCACCGTGATTCTTTCAAAAAAACAACGCAGGAAAAAAGCCCTCTGTTTTCCACAGCTTTTCCCATATTCTGCCGCCTCTCTGAAAGCTTTCCACATCCTCTTGCTTTCTCCCGTTTCCTCCACTTCACCATCAATCCTGCAGACCACCGTGCAGCAAATCCTCCACAATGTCTCCACGGGGATCTCACATTTGCTTCCATGAGGCTCTTTACAGCAAATAATACCCTCTTCCCGGCGTTTCCGGCAGAGTGCCTTCCCACAAATTCCACATTTTGTCAGTCCATGAAAAAGATGCGCCTCCCTTCTCCCGCCCGCACTGCCGGAATGACGTCTCTGAGCCGACTGCGCCCGTTCATAGACCTCCTCCGAAACAATCGCCAGATGAGAGCCCTTCTGCATCCGCCAGGCGTCTTTCGACAAATATTCCCGATAAAAACCATTCCGGTACCGGCTCTGGCTCTTATGCCAAACCTGCTGCCCCATATAAACGGGATTGCGCAGAACACGCCACACCCACGCACTGTCCTTCCCAATCTCCCTGCCGATCTGTGCACTATTGCTCCCATCCCCTGCCATCTCAAAAATTCTGCGCACCAGGGCGGCCTCCTCCGGTACAGGAACAAAGGATCCTCCCCCATCCTTCCGGTATCCATAGGGAGCCCTCGCCACAGCATACATCCCGCTCTGCTTCCTTGCCTCCAGCGCACTCTGTACCTTTTGGGAGATATCCCGGCAATAATATTCATAAAAGATTCCCCGAACCGCATTCCCAAAGCTGCTGCCGCATTCTTTCGCACTGTCGTACCCGTCTCCGACAGAGACAAACCGCACTCCCTGCTCCGGGAAAATATATTCCAGAAATTCTGCCAGACTCAGATAATTCCTGGACCAGCGCGAAAAATCTCTGACAACAACAGCGTCAATCTGTCCCATATAAAGATCGGCCAGCAGCTTTTTTGCCGCCGGCCGATCCATACTTGTCCCGGAATATCCCAAATCTTTATATATTGTCACCCTGCCGTCCCGCATTGCATCATCTGCTGCGATCTGATTTAACGCCACGGCGATCTGATTCTCCAGACTCTCCTCCCCCTGTTCCTCTTCACCCTCCCGCGATATGCGGGCATATACTGCCACTCTCGTCTCAGGCATTCTCTCCGCCTCCACAATCTTCCATGCCGTTTCTATCGGCATGCCGCTCTTCAGCGGCTCAAAAAAGCAAAAAACAATGTTTTTGCATTTTTCTATTTATCTTAAGTTCTATGAAACAAAAGCAGTTAATATTCGTTGTACCAGGGCGATTAAATGTCTGTATGGTATAGATAATTACTGAATAAAGGCAAGGAGCTGATCCACAAAATCAAGTCCAACCTGATAAATAATATACAGTACTGTCAGTGATAACAGATCCACCATCCCTCTGTAAATAAGATAGCCTCTCGCAAAACGCTTTCTGTCACGTGGCGCCTTTGGATAAACAGCCAGAAAAACAGCATAGATAAAACCAATCAGAGGGATATTCATCCAGCAGATACTCAGAAACCATTGCGAAACAGATGTCTCCTCGTCCCGCTCTCTGTTCTCCCTACGATATTGCTTCTTTGTCTGCTCCTCTCCTCCTGACACCCCCAATGCAGAAACAGGAAGTCTTCTACCTATCGGTGTCTCTTTTCCATACATGCCAGCTCCGCCGGCACCAACAGAGGAAGAATGCTGCTTTGCAGCAAGTCCGCTTCGCCGGTTTCGGCCCGTCATCTCCCGCTCCTTTTCCTTCTCCGCTATTGTTTTTCTCTTTCTCTCCAGCAATTCCTGCTGTCTTGCTGCCATTTCCTGCCGAATGATCAGATCCTCCCGACTCTGATGCATATTCATACGATTCTGTCACCTCCCACGTTCCGATCTATCTCTACGATTTATGTCGCTTTCAAGTCTACTCGCCTGTATTATCCTCCGGCATCTGTGTCGGATTTACTCTGATTGCATCATACTCAGCCTTCGTTGGCAAAGCCTCCAGTGCCGCCTTGTATTCCTGATATTGATTATAAAGCTCGGCGTACTCCGCATAACCTCTACATTTCTCTACCGCCTCATATGCCTTGGTAATCAATTCGTCCATATTGCTTGGCTGATACTTTCTTCCCCGCAGACGTGCCAGACGCGTCCTTGCCAGGGCGATTCTCGTCTTTTTCGTCTGTTCCTCTCTCGCCTGCTCTGCCTTGCGTGCGGCTTCTTCTACCAGACGTTCATTCTCTTCCTTCCGTTGCTGCTCATAGGCGGCCACAACATCCTTCCACTTTACATTCTCTACCTTCAGGCTGTCATATTTATCTGCACAACGTGTCGAAAACTCCTTTCTCACATCATCATCAGAAATTGTAGAGATCATATCCTTCAATTCTAAATAGGTCTGATGTACCTGATAATAATCAGCAATACTCTTGATCGTCGCCTTCTCAAACTTTGCCAGCTTCCGCTCTACCTTTTTCTGATACAACTCATCCTTTGCATTGTCGGTATACTCACTCGTCTTCTCCAATATCTTGGTCGCAAAGAAATCGGTTCCGTAGGAGCGCTTCGTCCGGCCGCTTCTCTCTGTCCCCTCCACAATTCGGCCTTTATTGTCATATTTGGCCAGCCGAATTGTCTCCGGCTGCTCAAAATCCTTTGGCTCCAGATTCTGATGAATGTCATTCATAAAGTTTTTCCAGATCACTCCGGACAAGGTAGCGCCATAAGTTCCCGGCATTGCCCTCGGCGTATCATAGCCCGCCCACACAACGGTAGTATAATATGCCGTATAGCCGCAAAACCACACATCCTTGCTGGAATTGGCCGTTCCCGTCTTACCTGCCGCGATCTGCCCACCGTTCAGCTTCAGCGCATGCCCGGTTCCATGCCCCTCGTTCAGCACACCTTTGAGTACATCTGTCATCAGCCAGGCGGCATCCTTGGAATACACCTGTTGTGTCTCCTCTGCATCCTTATACACTACCCCGTCGGACACATGCTCAATACTGCGGATGCAGGTACGGTCACTGTAGAGTCCGTTATTAGCCAGAGCAGAATAGCCCTTTGCCATATCAACGACACGGACACCTTCCGTAAAGCCGCCCAGTGAAAGCGCAAGATTACCATTGTCAACATAACTTAGATTATGAAAATGCATCTTGTCCAAAAAGGACAGACCATATTCCGGCGTGATCGCCTCCAGCACCTGCCACGCCACCGTATTGAGAGATCGTTCCACCGCCTCCCGAAGATGTACCTTTCCGTGATAAGAACCACCGGAATTCTGTGGGCCGTTTTCAAATTTATGGTCATTAACGACCGTTGACGGCGAAAAGGCTCCCGATTCAAAACCCGGTGCGTAATCAATCAGCGGCTTGATCGAGCTGCCTGACTGTCTTGCCGACAGATACGCACGGTTATAGGCGTCCTTTGTTCCTCTTCCTCCCACAATTCCAAGAACATAGTGACTGTTATTATCCACGCAGACAGCTGCCCCCTGCAGCGCATATTTTCCGGTGCCGCTGTCCTTCTCCGTACTGTAAGCAAGACCTCTGTCCACCGCATTTTGCAGCTTTTTCTGTATCTTTGGCCGGATCGATGTATAAATCTTATAGCCACCGGCACGGATATCCTCACACTTCTTACTATACTCCTTGCTGTACCTCTCCTTGTACTCCTCATATTCTGTTTTGTTCTTGTAAGTATACTGAAACGCAAAGTTCTCCTTCTCCATTAGAGAAATCGCAGCACAGTGGATGGCATAACTAACAATATAATTTTCACTGGCGGCCTTCTCCGTCATCTGGAGTACATTGATCTTTGTCTTCTTCGCCTTATTATATTCTTTTTTTGTAATAGCGCCTCCCTCATACATTTTGAGCAGCACACTGTCTCTCTTCTCACGCGCCGTCTTTGGGTGTGTCACCGGATTGTGGGACGACGGACTGTTGGAGAGACAGATCAGAAGTGCCGCCTCCTGTGGTTCCAGATCAATCGCCTTCTTGCCGAAATAGAATTTACTGGCGGCGCCGACACCATAACAGCGATTGCCATAATAATTACTATTGCAATAAAACTCCATGATCTTATCCTTACCGAATTTCGCCTCAACAGTAGGCGCCAGAAGGATCTCCGCAATTTTACGCGTATAATTCTGGTCCTGTGTCAACAGATTATTTTTGATCACCTGCTGTGTGATAGTACTTCCGCCCTGGGTAATCTCCCCGCTGTGCTTAACCAGAGCAAGCCCGGCCCGG
>CAYYGS010000031.1:0-14823 GCA_964471335.1 uncultured Jutongia sp. | reverse complement strand
GCATCGTGGCCAGCAGATCAACACCTCCATGCGTCTTAAAACGCTTGTCCTCCACAGCGATATAACCATTATAGAGATATGGAGAAATCTTAGACATGCTGACATACTTATAACGTCCCGCGTTTACAGCCCCTACTTTTTCTCCTTTAAAATCATATACCACAGTATCCTCATTCATAATAAAGTCTTCTTCACTCATGTTCACCAGATTGTCAAAAACAACCTCTCTCGCCTCGGTAAACATAGGAATCATCTTCACGTAAACGCAGATTCCTGCAATCAGGCAGACTAACAGCATCGAAGCCAGAATACCCAAAATAGTCCCTATAATATTAGAGACAATTCCCAGATAACTGCCAATGGTGCCAAATATAAACTTAAACACGGATGCAATCCGCCTACAGATACTGTTTACCATATCATACCTCTTTCTGCACTACATATATACGATTCAGATCATGCCGGGCAGTGCACAGGCTAAAAGTTCCGTCTATTATACCGCTTTTTTGTCGAATTATCAAGTTGACACTCCGGAATCTGTCAATTAATATATATATTGATTTTTCGCTTAATAAGATTAAGAAAGGCACGGATATTACTATGGCAAATGAATGCTTTCGAAAGACCTACGGCTTTATCGGCCTTGGACTCATCGGCGGTTCCATCGCCCGCTGTATCAGGAACGCCTGTCCCGATGCTGTGATCATGGCCTACAACTATTATGTAACAAAGGAAAATCCACGGCTGGCACATGCGCTCTCCGATGGAATTCTGTCAGAAATTACCACACGACTGGAGGACTTCTCCCGCTGTGATGTCATATTCCTGTGTACACCGGTCTGCACTAACATAGAGTATTTAGATAAATTAAATCCTATCTTGAAGGATGGCTGTATTCTGACCGATGTAGGAAGCGTCAAAGGTGACATTCACCGTGCTGTGCGCGAAAAGGGGATGGAGGGCTGCTTCATCGGCGGCCATCCTATGGCCGGAACCGAGAAGATCGGCTACGAATACTCCTTTGCGGAGCTGCTGCGTGACTGCTACTACATCCTGACCCCTACCCCGGAGACTCCTCCAGAGGCTTTGCAATGGATGCAGTCCTTCACCGACGAGGTGATCCACGCCCGCTGTGTCACAATCGATGTAGACGAGCATGACAGGGCCACCGCAGGGATCAGCCACGGCCCCCATGTGATATCAGCTGCTCTTGTCAACGCCGTCAGCGCCAAGGACCACAAAGGCACCTATGAACTGCTCGCGGCGGGCGGCTTTAAGGATATCACCAGAATCTCCTCATCCTCCCCGGACATGTGGCAGCACATCTGCCTGGACAACAGAGAGTGTATTCTGGAATTTCTGGATGAATTTGACAGAATAATCCATGAGGTCCGGGAAGCCATCGAACATAGTGACCATAAGATGATATATGACTTCTTCGCATCGGCGAAGGAATACCGCGACCAGCTGATAAAATCATGATTTAATTATTATTTTCCCGCTGTTTACAGCAAAATTAAATCACACTTAAACGAAAGGAACCTCAAAATACCATGGATATACTAAACGGATTGAACCCACAGCAGGAGGAAGCAGTCCGGCACGACAAGGGGCCGCTGCTGATTCTGGCAGGAGCCGGTTCTGGTAAGACAAGAGTCCTCACTCACCGCATCGCCTATCTGATCGAGCAGTATAATGTCAACCCCTATCACATTCTCGCTCTGACATTCACGAATAAGGCTGCCGGCGAGATGAAGGAGCGTGTAGACCGAATCGTAGGCTTCGGCTCTGAAAATATCTGGGTGAGTACCTTCCACTCCGCCTGCGTCCGTATCCTGCGCCGCTACATAGAAGCTCTTGGCTATAATCGAAGCTTCACAATCTACGATGCAGACGATCAGAAATCGCTAATGCGGGATATTATAAAATTCCTGGAGCTGGATCCCAAGAAAAATAAAGAACGAACCTTTTTAAATGCGATCTCCTCTGCCAAAGACGAGCTGATCTCTCCGGAGGAATACGAAAAAAGAGCGTTGGGCGACTTCCGCCGGGAAGTCTATGCAAGGGCCTACCGTGAATATGAGAAAAGACTGCGCGATGCCAATGCTCTCGATTTTGACGATCTGATCTGCAAGACTATTGATCTGTTTCGAGAAAATCCGGATATCCTCTCCTATTATCAGAGACGCTTCCGCTATATTATGGTGGACGAGTATCAGGATACAAACACGGCACAGTTTGAGCTGATCCGCCTGCTGACCGACACCCCGTCGGACGACGGCGCCATCGAACAGAATCTCTGCGTCGTCGGTGATGATGACCAGTCCATTTATAAATTCCGCGGCGCGAATATCATGAATATTCTGAATTTTGAACAAGCCTATCCCGACACGAAGGTAATCCGGCTGGAAGAAAACTACCGTTCCACCCAGAATATTCTCGATGCCGCCAATGCAGTCATCAAAAATAATGTTAAGCGGAAGGATAAGGCGCTCTGGACGCAGAAGGAGCCGGGCGATTCCATCTACTTCACACAATTTGAAAACGAGTACGAGGAGGCTGGTGTGATTGCCGATGCGATTAGCCACACCGTAGCAGACGGTGAAGCCGATTACAGCGATTTTGCGATTTTGTACCGCACGAATGCCCAGTCACGAGTGCTGGAGGAGAAACTGATCAACAACAATGTCCCCTACCGCATCGTGGGCGCTGTCAATTTCTATCAGAGGCGCGAGATCAAGGATATTCTCGCTTATCTGCGCATCATTGAAAACGGCCTGGATGATATCAGTGCCAAGCGTATCATCAATGTGCCGAAGCGCGGCATCGGCCTGGCCACCATCGACCGGGTCACCATGTACGCCATTGCGCATGAAACCAGCTTCTATGGGGCACTGCAAAATTACGAATACATTGAGAATATCGGCCGCAGTGCATCGAAGATCGCTTCCTTTGTCAGCCTGATCGAATCACTGAAACGAAAGCTGGAGCATCCCGATTACTGTATTGAAGAACTCATCCGTGATATTCTGTCAGAAACAGGCTATCAGGCGATGCTGGAGGAAGAGGACACGGAGGAATCGGCCGCGCGCCTGGAAAATATTCAGGAACTGATCAACAAGGCCGTATCCTACGAGGAAAACTGCGAGGAGGAAATGCCGACGCTGGGCGGTTTCCTTGAGGAGGTCTCTCTGGTGGCCGATATTGACAATGTCGATGAGAGCAATAATCTGGTTCTGCTGATGACGCTCCACAGCGCCAAGGGGCTCGAATTCCCCTATGTATATCTGGTCGGCATGGAGGAGGGCATTTTCCCGAATGCCATGGCCGTTTACGGCGAAGACCCGCAACAGGCAGAGGAAGAGCTGGAGGAGGAGCGCAGGCTTTGCTATGTAGGCATCACCCGCGCCATGAAAAAACTTTCTCTCAGCTGCGCGAGGAACCGTTTCCGCAACGGAGAACAGCAATTTAACGCCCCCTCACGTTTTATCCTGGAGATACCGCGCCATCTCTTCCGAAGCCGCGTGAACCAAACGCCCGCCCCCCTCTTCACCGAAAAAAGGGCAACCGGATACGGTGCGCTCGGCAGAGGTGGAGGCTATGGCACAGGCATCTGGAGCCCGGCGTCAGAAAACAACGCAAAGCAGGCAGGACGCAGCGTCAGTCAAACCAGCCGTGGCGGCAAAGACTTAAATATCTTTGCCGGAAATCCCATGATTTCCAAAGGTTTTGGCTCTTCCTATGCCGCACGGGAGCAAAAGCCTCTGAATGTCACGGTCGATTACGGCGAGGGAGACCGCGTCAGACATATGCGTTTCGGCGAAGGTGTTGTCACACAGCTCGAAAAGGCTAAAGACGACTATGAGGTAACCGTTGCCTTTGACAACGGAAATACACGTCGGATGATGGCGTCATTTGCCAAGCTCAAAAAAATAAGCGAGGGATAAATCTGCATTTAAGTTAGCTAAGAATTCTTGACGAAAATTTCACTCACAAAAAATTCAGATACAAGTATGGATATTTTAAAAGATATATGATACAATGATAAACAAATCGAGCAAACGGAGATTAAGAGTGAAGATAAATTTTTCACTCGGCATGTTCGTGTCTGCACTGCGACACGAACATTGCGTTATGCACAAAGGGCAGTGCGGAAGTGAGGATAATTATGAATAGCAGCAAATTAGAAGAATTATTAAACACCGCTAAGATTAACGAACTGCTCCACAAGAAGGAGCTGGAAGAAAAAAATAAGAATGGACTCATGATCGCTCTTGCCATCATTGGTGCCGTTGCTACAGTCGCGCTGATTGCATTCGCCGTATATAAATATTTTACGCCGGATTATCTGGATGACTTCGATGATGATTTTGATGACGATTTTGAGGATGACTTTATTGAGTTTTCCGACAGCAAACCGGAGGCAGAAGATTAATCAGGGCAAAAGAACTTTTAGGGCAAAACGCTGGTTTTGCCCTTTTTTTGAGAGATGGAAGGAAAAGGAGGAAACTTATGAAACTTTGGGGAGGCAGATTTACAAAAGAGACAAATCAGCTGGTACATAATTTTAACGCTTCTCTTCCCTTTGACCGTAAATTTTACGCGGAGGACATTGAGGGAAGCATTGCCCATGTGACGATGCTTGCAGAACAGGGCATTCTGACAAAGGAGGATCAGGAAGCCATCATCGGAGGACTGAAGGAAATCCGGAATGACATTGATGCCGGCCGGCTGGAATTTACATCGGAACACGAGGATATTCACAGCTTTGTGGAAGCTCATCTGATCGAACGCATCGGAGAACCCGGCAAGCGTCTCCATACCGGACGCAGCCGGAACGATCAGGTTGCGCTTGACATGAAGCTCTATACCCGTCATGAGATAGAAGAAACAGAGGTTCTCCTCTATGAACTCCTCTCCAGCCTCCTGCGTATCATGAAAGAAAATACCGAGACAATCATGCCCGGCTTTACGCATTTGCAGAAGGCGCAGCCGATCACGCTGGCACATCATATGGGTGCATATTTTGAGATGTTTTGCAGAGACCGTTCCCGTCTGGAGGACACACGAAACCGAATGAACTACTGTCCTCTCGGCTCCGGCGCACTGGCAGGCACAACATATCCGCTGAACCGGGAGCGCACGGCTGAACTGCTGGGATTTGACGGCCCTACCCGCAACAGTATGGACTCCGTCTCCGACCGGGATTACCTGATCGAATACCTCAGCGCATTATCTATCCTGATGATGCACCTCTCCCGCTTCTGCGAGGAAATTATTACCTGGAATACAAATGAATACCAATTTGTAGAAATCGACGATTCCTACTCGACCGGAAGCAGCATTATGCCGCAGAAAAAGAATCCGGATATTGCGGAGCTGATCCGCGGTAAGACGGGACGTGTCTATGGAGCGCTCGTTTCGCTGCTGACTACCATGAAGGGACTTCCCCTGGCCTACAACAAAGACATGCAGGAGGACAAGGAACTGGTCTTTGACGCCATCGACACAGCCAAAGGCTGTATTGAACTCTTCCGCGGCATGCTGGATACCATGACCTTCCGCAAGGACAACATGCGGAAAAGTGCAGAAGGCGGCTTCACCAATGCTACCGATGCAGCAGATTATCTGGTAGGGCACGGCGTACCATTCCGTGACGCACACGGCATCATCGGCCGTCTCGTACTCTACTGTATCGACAAAGGCATCTCCCTGGATGAGATGAGCCTGGAGGAATATAAAGCCATCAGTCCCGTATTTGAGGAGGATATCTACGATGCCATCCGCATGGAAACATGTGTCGAAAAAAGAAATACTATCGGCGCACCGGGATTCCAGGCTATGAAAGATGTCATCTCCCTCTACGAAGAATATTTGAGTAAGAATGCCTAAAATACCAACAGCACAAAAAAATTAAAGAAGAATGCCGGCTTTTGGCATTCTTCTTTATTTGTGTAATTTTCGCCTTTCACGCTTTTCCCGTATACAGCTGACAATATTTTCCTTTCTGTTCCAACAGCTGATCATGTGTTCCTCGCTCAATTATCCTGCCCTGCTCCAATACCATAATGCAATCACTGTTTTTTACAGTTGACAATCTGTGGGCGATGACAAATGTCGTCCTTCCCTTCATGAGACGGTCCATACCATCCTGCACCAGCTTCTCCGTACGCGTATCAATCGAACTGGTAGCCTCATCAAGAATCAGCGCCGGGGGGTCTGCAATCGCCGCTCTTGCAATGGCAAGAAGCTGCCTCTGCCCCTGGCTTAAATTCGCTCCGTCTCCCGTGAGCATGGTATCATACCCCTGTGGCAGATGACGGATAAAGCTGTCGGCATTTGCAAGTTTGGCCGCCTGTATTACCTCTTCCTCCGTGGCATCCAGCTTACCGTATCGAATATTTTCCATAACAGTTCCCGTGAACAAATGGGTATCCTGCAGTACGATTCCCAGAGAACGCCGCAGATCCTCCTTGCGGATCTTATTGATATTGATGCCGTCAAACCGGATCTTTCCATCCTGGATATCATAGAAACGGTTAATCAGGTTGGTAATTGTTGTTTTACCGGCGCCCGTTGCGCCGACAAAGGCAATCTTCTGCCCGGGCTTGGCATTGATCTCCACATCATGAAGGATGATCTTTTCATCCGTATATCCAAAATCTACATGGTCGAATACAATATCGCCTTGCAATCTCTGATATGTTGTCGTCCCCTCTTCCCTGTGGTAATGCTTCCATGCCCAGATCCCTGTCCGTGCACTGCTCTCTGTCAGCTGTCCCTGTTCATCCTCCGTCGCATTGACAAGCTCCACGTAACCGTCATTTACTTCCGGCTTCTCATCCAGCAGCCCAAAGACACGGTCTGCTCCCGCCAGAGCCATCACGATACTATTCAGCTGCATGCTCACCTGGTTGATCGGCATGCTGAACGATTTATTAAATGTGAGGAAGCTGACGAGCCCGCCCAGGGTAAACCCACCGACACTGCCCAATGCCAGCATACCTCCTACTATTGCACACAGCACATAACTCAGATTGCCGAGCTGCGCATTAATCGGCCCCATCACATTCGCATAGGTATTCGCATTGTACGCGCTGTCATACAGTGTATTATTTAACTCACAAAATTCCTGTACGCTCTCCTCCTCGTGACAAAATACCTTGACTACCTTCTGCCCATTCATCATTTCCTCAATATGAGCATTTACCTTTCCCAGATCCCTCTGCTGCTGAATAAAATAGGCCCCCGACAATCCCGCTACCTTCTTTGTTGCCATCATCGTGACAAAAACCATCACAAGCGTAATCGCCGTCAATGGAATATTCAGAATAATCATGGAAACCAGAACACTCACAATCGTAATCAAACTTGAAAAAAACTGTGGAATACTCTGGCTGATCATCTGGCGCAGTGTATCAATATCATTTGTATAGATTGACATAATATCCCCATGAGCGTGCGTATCAAAATATTTAATCGGCAGGGACTCCATATGCACAAAAAGTTCATCTCTCAAACGCTGCATCGTTCCCTGTGTCACCGTCACCATGATTCGGTTATAAACCCAGGTAGATACGACACCGATCCCATAAAACCCAGCCACCTGCAGGATCTTACGCATTAATGGCGCGAAATTCGGCTGATCTGCCAGCAGCAGCGGCTGAATATAATCATCAATCAGCGATTTCGTAAACATTGTTCCCTGTACATTGGCAAGCACACTGATAATAATACCAATCATCACAAGTACAAGATGAATGCCATAATTCTTTGCCACATACAAAAGCAGGCGGCGGATTGTCTGGCCCGGATGCTCCAATTTAATCCTCGGCCGTCCATGTGCGCCTCTCATTCCCCTCGGCCCCTTCGGCATATGTTCCTTTGATATCCCAGTCTCTTTTTCTGCCATGGATATCCCTCCTTTTCCCATATCATTTCATATAAATATAGACATTTCTATCTATTCATCAAAATCACCGCTGCCAGACGTCTGCGCCTCATAGATATCGCGGTAAATATCATTCTTCTTTAAAAGCTCCTCATGCGTATCGAAGCCGTTCACCTCACCGTTTTCTAAAACGAGAATCCTGTCTGCTGACTGGATGCTGGACACACGCTGAGCAATAATAATCTTCGTCGTCCCTGGTATCTCCTCTCGAAATGCCCTTCGAATCTTGGCATCCGTTGCCGTATCCACGGCGCTGGTCGAATCATCCAGAATTAAGATCTTCGGTGACTTGAGAAGGGCACGTGCAATACAAAGCCTCTGCTTCTGTCCACCGGATACATTCGTCCCACCCTGCTCGATATATGTTTCGTAACCCTCCGGCATTTTCTGAATAAACTCATCGGCGCAGGCCAGCTGACAGGCACGGATACATTCCTCCTCCGTCGCCTCCAGATCACCCCAGCGAAGATTCTCCAAAATCGTTCCTGAAAAGAGTACATTATTCTGCAGCACGACTGCCACTTCGTTTCGAAGCACCTGCAGGTCATATTCTCTTACATCGTGTCCCCCTATAAAAACACTTCCCTTCGTAACATCATACAAACGGCTGACCAGCGACACCAGACTCGTCTTTCCGCTGCCGGTACCGCCCAGGATTCCGATCGTTTCTCCCGCCTTGATTGACAGATTAATATCCCGCAATACGGATTCCTCCGCATCCCGATTATAACTAAAATCCACATGGTCAAATCGGATGCTTCCATCTGCAATCTCCATCACCGGGTCTGACGGATTCGTGATATCCGGCTTCTCATTCAGGATCTCCACAATTCTCTCCCCGCTGGCAATACTCATTGTAATCATTACAAATACCATAGAAAGCATCATCAAGCTCATCAGGATATTCATACAATACGCCAGGAGCAAAGACAGATCTCCTGTCGTCAGCGACGAACCAACAATCATCTTTGCACCGATCCAGCTGATCAGTAAAATACATGCATAAATCGTAAACTGCATCAGAGGCATATTCAGTACCATCATCGCTTCTGCCTTTGTAAATAAACGACGGACATTTCCGCTTGCCTCCGTAAATTTGCTCTTTTCATGCTCCTCCCGGACATACGCCTTCACTACGCGGATTGCCGACACATTCTCCTGCACACTGGCATTGAGATCATCGTATTTCCGAAATATTTTATTAAAATAGTTCATTGTCCGACGAACCATAAAAAACAAAACACCCCCCAGCAGGATCACTGCCAAAAGGTAGACGCTGGCTATTCTGGCATTAATAGAAAATGCCATCACCATGGCACAGAGAAGACTGGCTGGCGCCCTCATGCACATTCTCAGAATCATCTGATATGCATTCTGTATATTTGTCACATCTGTCGTCAGACGTGTTACCAGACCAGCCGTACTGAACTTGTCAATGTTCGAAAAACTAAAGGTCTGTATATTCTTAAACATTGCTTCTCTCAGATTCCTGGCAAAGCCCGTAGAGGCCTTCGCCCCATATTTTCCTCCCATAAAACCACAAAACAGGCTAAAACCTGCAGCCAGTATCATTAATACTCCCATCAGATAAATGTGCTGCATGTTCTTTTCCCCCACACCGTTATCAATGATAGAAGCCATCATGAGCGGTATCACCGTCTCCATTATCACTTCTAAAAGCATAAAAAACGGAGTAAGAAGAGATGCTGTCTTAAATTCCTTAATATGCGCTCCCAATGTCTTTAACATATGTAGAAATCCCTCCTTCTCAATATAGAATGATGCCGGGGTCAAAAGGGTGTGTCGGTTGCCCCGAAGGGGGTTTTGACCCCGGCACCATAGAATTCTTATAAACCTGACTATTATCGTTACATAAATAAAATTTATTGTCAATAGAACTGATTGAAAATTAACAGAATCAACACATCTATTATTCTTGTCAATATTGTACCATTGTAATCAGATACAGAATCAAAAGATGGATCGGATAAAACAGGTAAAAAACATATTTCCACGATATTCCCCGATCTCCATTATAATATGCAATCGGCCAGAATGCGAGCAAGGCCGGCGGCTCCCACAGAAAGCTGAGCATCCCCGCTGCCATCTGCCAGCCTCTGTTCGTCCTTGTGTCATAGAGAACTAACACACACAAGACTCCCATTGCTGCATAGTCCGTAAAAATCATCTGTGCCGCCGCCATTCCCAACAACAAAAAAACACACTGGCAGCCCCGTCTTGTCCTCACTTTCCAGGATACCTGTCCCTCAGCCCACGCAAACGCCGCCATCACAAGAACTGCAATCCCAAGCGTAAAAAAGACATTTTGAGATTTCGGATCCCACCATTGTCCAGATATGGCCAGATCAAAAGGAATCTCTGACAATACAGCAAATAAAAACAGCCGTCCGGCATACCTTCTCCAGTCACGAGTATGTATAAATCCCTCCACCAGCAGAAAACAAAAAAGCGGAAAGGCAATTCGCCCAATTCCCCGTAAAATCCTGTCACACCAGATCCATTGTTCCAAAGAAAGAAGGGATGCTGCACAATATGTCTTTTCTCCCTCCTCTGACAGAGTCCGGATAATTCTCTCCACCAAAACAGCACCAACATGGTCGATTACCATTGAAATAACCGCAAGGATTTTCAACGCACTTCCACTGAGTCCACTCTTCCCTGTCATACATCCTCCTAATTTCCTATTAGATAAAAACTGTGGTATGATTTCTCATACCACAGTCAAAAAAATGCATTTTGATTACTTTCTCAATCCCAGCTTCTCGATCAGGGAACGATATGCCTCCAGATCCTTTGCTTTCAAATACTCCAGCATATTACGTCTCTGTCCAATCATCTTTAACATACCACGTCTGGAATGATGATCCTTCTTATTTACCTTCAAATGCTCTGTCAGCTCACGGATACGAAATGTTAAAATCGCAATCTGTACCTCCGGTGAACCAGTGTCCTGAGGAGTACGTCCGTACTCTTTGATAATCTCTGCTTTCTTCTCTCTGCTAATCATAATAAAATCCTCCTAAATCTTTTCTTCACCGACCACCAAGATACGGTTGGAGTGTCCGTTCTCTGAGTGGTGGCAACAACAACTTAATTATAGTATCACAACATACGCCATTTGTAAACCTACTTTTCGCAATTTATCAGATCGCAGGATAAACACATCCATTTCCCTGCCCCACTAAAAAGTAAATCCATGCAGGATAATCCCTACTTATCCGTCATATATCAGTTATCCTTCTGTTGTGCCGTGAATCCTGTTCGCTTCTGCAATATTCCAAGAGTGCCCAGAAGATCGGTGTCGATTTTGACTGCGCGCCCTACGCCTTTGGGAATGTCTAAATGCCTTGCGGCTTCGATGGTACGATAAATGCCCGCTCCGCCAACTCACGGCAATGCTGCCATCTTCCAGGGTTTCCGGGATCACTTGGCGGCCGTCGGTGCTTATGTCCTGTTCTGTAGGACATTATGCACCGCTACGTGAAGCCACGTAGCGAGAGCGTGTCCCGGAAAGCCCGGAAGCATGGCGCATGCCGCTCAGATAGGTTCTCCGCGGGCATATGGCATCGAAGCCCAGCAAGGTAAAGACATTCTTCAAAGCCTAAGCGTCTCCGCAAAATCGACACTGACCTTCCGGGGCACTTTTTGAAATAACTTGGGTGAACAGGATTCACGGCTCAACGGAGGCTTTCAAACTTTGACGGATAAGCAGGGATTATCCTGCAATAATTTATGAAAATAAGGGGCAGGGAAATGGATGTGTTCCTCTTATATTACAGAGAGATCTCCCCTCCGATCACAAGTGCCCTGGAATCTTCTCCATGCCCAATCTCGTATGTTTTCAGGATTGGCAGTTCAGGAGATACACACCCCTGAACCAGCGAGACAACATCCGGCTGACATCCAGCCCCCTCCATCTCCGAAAATGTTCCAAGTACAATCCCAGCCACCCGTTCAAAGACGCCCATCTGCTGCAGCTGACTCAGGTATGTTGAGATTTGCGGCACTCTCCCGCTCCTGCTTTCCAGAAAGAGTACCCTGTCCTGCACATCCGGGAAAAAGGGGGTTCCTGCCAGTTTCAGGAAACATCGGATATTCCCGCCAACAACCGTCCCCTGCAGCCTGCCGCGCTGTATCCGCTGATAGTCAAAGGAAAACAGAGACGAAGCAGTACATTTTCCCTTATAAAGCATCTCCACACCCTCTTGTATCAGATCCCGCATTCCCGCACGCTGCATCTCATTCCCCTCGTACAATAGATTTCTGACCTGATAAAGTACAGACATATTCCCTGTTTTTGCATAGATTGCATTGATCACTGTTGTCAGATCACTGTAGCCCCAAAATATTTTACGGGAAGCGGCGATTTCGTCATAAGAAAGATATGGCAATATCTCATTTGCCATATCCCCGCCTGAAATGTCAAAAATCATATCAATCTCATCATCCCGGTAAAATTCCATCAAAGCCTGCGCTCTCTCACGCGCTGTACCTGCGGCCTCCCTATCCTTCTTATAAATGTAGCTGCTAAATACCACCGTCTTGCCCATCTCACGAAATATCTCCGTCAACAGAGATAAGGCCTCCCCATGGGAGGCCTCGATACCATTTGAGCAACACACGATGGCTGCATTTTTCCTATTCTTCATGATATTATCTCTTTTCTTTTCATTCTATTGCAGATGCTCTTCCCACCTTCCAGGGCATCTCTACTCTGCAAAAGCGGTTCCTCCAACACCCTTCCTATAACTTGTCATCACACGGATAATGCATCCTCCACTTTATGAAAGCTGCTCCTCCAATACCTCTGCCGCCTTCGCAATCGCAGCGGGGATACCATCCGGATTCTTTCCTCCGGCCTGCGCCATATTCGGGCGTCCGCCGCCGCCGCCGCCGACCTCTTTGGCAATCGCCTTAATCAGATTTCCTGCATGTGCCCCCTGCTTCATCGCATTGTCAGTTGCCATCGCAATAAGGCTGACCTTCCCATTCTGTGCAGAGGCCAGAACGACTACGCCCTCGCCGAGTTTTTCCTTCATCTGGTCACCCAGGCTGCGCAAACCGTTTCCATCTACCTCCGGCACACTCATCGCCAATACCTTCACACCACAGATCTCACGGATCTGACTGTCCACATCCCCGGCTGCCTGATTTGCAAGTTTTGATTTGAGCTTGTCATTCTCCGCATGAAGCGACTTCAACTCCTCCTGCAGAGAACGAAGCTTTTTCACAAGCTGCGCGGGCTCTGCCTTCACTACATGAGCCGCCTCTGTCAGCTCCTTCTCTACCGTGGCATAATGTTTCATTAACCCTGTCGATGTCAGTGCCTCAATACGGCGTACGCCAGCCGCCACACCACTTTCCGACACGATCTTAAAGCAGGCAATTGTACCGGTATTAGGTACATGCGTACCACCGCAGAGTTCCACGCTGAAATCGCCCATCTTCACGACGCGGACCTTTTCGCCATATTTCTCTCCAAAGAGAGCCATCGCCCCCGTCTCCTTTGCCTCATCCAGAGACATCTCCTGCGTCATTACATCAAGTCCTTCCGCAATCTTTTCATTGACGATATTCTCCACCTCGGCGATCTCCTCCGGTGTCATCGCTGAAAAATGCGTAAAGTCAAAACGAAGTCTCTCTGCATCTACATAAGAACCCGCCTGTTCCACATGATTGCCAATCACAACGCGCAAAGCCTTCTGCAGAAGATGTGTTGCACTGTGATTCTTACCGGTATCTGTACGATTCGCAGCCTCCACACGCAGAGTAACGCTGTCTCCTACGGTAAACATGCCTTTCTTCACGACACCAACATGGCCTACCTTGTCGCCAGGCAGCTTCACGGTATCCTCTACCGAAAATTCACTGTCACCTGCCACAATCACGCCGACATCTGCCTGCTGGCCACCCATTGTGGCATAAAACGGCGTTTCCTTCACGATAACCGTACCCTTCTGACCGTCGGTCAGCGCATCGGTCAATTCGTTCTCTGCTGCCAGTACCATAATCTCCGACGTATGCTCCAGCCTGTCATATCCCACAAACGATGTCGTAATCGAGGGATCAATCTGCTGAAATACCGTTTCCTCCGCGCCCATGTAATTTGTCTCCTTCCGGGCGCTGCGAGCCTTTTCCTTCTGCTCTTTCATCGCTGCCGCAAATCCGTTCTCATCCACGGTATAACCCTTCTCCTCCAGGATCTCCATCGTCAGGTCCAGTGGGAAGCCATACGTATCATACAGCTTAAAGGCATCCGTCCCGGACAGCTCTTTCTCTCCCTTTGATTCCATATCACCCTGCATGTCATTCAGGATGGAAAGTCCCTGGTCGATCGTCTTATTAAACTGCTCTTCCTCCTTATTCAAAACCTTCAGGATAAATTCCCTCTTCTCCTCCAGCTCCGGATAGCCATCCTTCGACTCCTGGATTACCGTCTCTGACAATCTGGCCAGAAAGAGTCCGTTGATCCCCAGCTTGCGTCCATGACGCGCAGCACGGCGAATAAGACGGCGCAGCACATAGCCTCTTCCCTCGTTTGATGGCATGACACCATCCGAAATCAGGAATGTTGCAGAACGGATATGATCCGTAATCAAACGAATGGATACATCCTTTGTCTCATCCATCTGATATTTCGTTTCCGCCATCTCACAGATACGGTCACGAATCGCCTTCATCGTATCAATATCAAACACAGAATCAACATCCTGTACCACGACAGCCAGACGCTCAGCCCCATACCGGTATCTATATTTTTATTCTGTAATTCCTCATAGTGTCCGTGGCCGTCTCCGTCAAACTGGGTAAATACATTATTCCAGACCTCCATAAAACGGTCGCAGTCACAT